>NZ_SOBG01000001.1:0-300000 GCF_004365575.1 Hypnocyclicus thermotrophus | reverse complement strand
AAACACAAAGGATTAAAAGTATCTATAATTGAAAAAGCTAATCAAATTTTAACACCTATGGATTTTGATATTGCTGCTCAATTACATTTACATTTAAAAGAACAAGAAGTAGAACTTTATTTGAATAACGGTGTTACTGAATTTAGAAAAAATGGCGATAAAACTACTGTTGTTTTAGAAAATGGTGATTTTATTGATACTGATATTGTAATTTTATCAATTGGTGTAAGACCTGAAGTAAAATTAGTAAAAGAAGCTAATTTAGAAATTGGTGAAACTGGTGGAATTAAAGTAAATGAGTATATGCAAACTTCAAATAAAGATATTTATGCAGTTGGAGATGCTATAGAAGTAAACTGTTTTGTTTCAAATAAAAAAATTCTTGTCCCTCTAGCATGGCCTGCTAATAGACAAGGTAGACTTGTAGCTGATAATATGCTAGGATTAAAACAAAATAAATATATTGCAACAATGGGAACTGCAATTGCAAAAGTATTTGACATGACTGCGGCTTCTACTGGTCTTAATGAAAAAACTTTAAAAAGATATGGAATAAAATATAGAACTCTTATTGTAAATAAAAATGATCATGCTGGATATTATCCAGGTTCTACTCCTATAGTTTTAAAACTTGTATATAATGAAGAAACTGGTACAATATATGGTGCTCAAGGAATAGGATATAATGGTGTTGATAAAAGAATTGATGTTATCGCTACTGCTATGAAAGGTGGTATTAAAGCTTGGGATTTACAAGATTTAGAACTTGCTTATGCTCCACCATTTAACTCAGCAAAAGATCCTATAAATTTCTTTGGTTATATAGCTGAAAACATTAAAAATGGCGAATTAAAACATATTGAATGGCATGAATTGAAAGATCTTGATCCTGATAAATCGGTACTTCTTGATATAAGAACAAAAGAAGAAAATATGCTTGGTACTATACCTGGTTCAATTCATATTGATTTAAACGAATTAAGAAAAAATCTCGATAAATTAAACAAAGAAAAAGAATATATTGTATATTGTGCTATTGGAGTAAGAGGATTCTTAGCTTATAGAATATTAGTACAAAATGGATTTAAAGCAAGAAACTTGAATGGTGGATATAAATTCTGGTATCCAACTACAGTAGAACAATCAAATATTGGAATATTTAAAAATGACGGAACTTCAACAGGGATTGATAACTATATAACTGAAAATGATGGTGGAATGCATGTTGCTCATGCTGAAGATGCAAAAAGTATTGAAGTAGATGCTTGTGGATTACAATGCCCAGGACCTATAATGAAAACTTTTAAAACAATAGAAGAATTAAAGGATGGTGATATTTTATCTATTAAAGCAACTGATCCTGGATTTAAAAAAGATGTAGTTGCTTGGGCAAATAAAACAGGTAATAGATTACTTGAAGTGACTTCTAGTAAAGGAATAATTACTGCTAAAATACAAAAAAATACACCAAAAGTTGAAAATACAACTAATGCTCCTGCAAAAACTTTAGATGGACAAACTATAGTTGTATTTAGTGGAGATTTAGATAAAGTACTTGCTTCATTTATTATAGCTAATGGAGCTATTGCAATGGGTAAAAAAGTAAGCATGTTCTTTACTTTCTGGGGATTAACTGCTCTAAAAAAAGACGGAGTAAAAGTTAAAAAATCAGGTTTAGCTAAAATGTTTGATATTATGCTTCCAAAACATGTTGGTAAACTTCCTATTTCTAAAATGAACATGGGAGGAATGGGTGCTGAAATGATAAAACTTGTTATGAAAAAAAATAATGTTGATTCTGTAGAAACTCTTATGAAACAATTCTTAGATAATGGTGGTAAAATTATCGCTTGTCAAATGTCTATGGATTTAATGGGAATAAAAGAAGAAGAATTAATTGACGGAGTTGAAATTGGAGGAGTTGCTACTTATTTAGGTGATTCTGAAAATGCAAATAGTAATTTATTTATCTAATTAAAATTAAAGAGTATTTCTAAATATTTAGAAATACTCTTTATATTTTTATATTACTTTATATCTATTTTATTAAAATATATCAATAGCCCTATTTCTCAAGAGGAGCTTTTATTTTTTTCATATATAGCTTTCTATTCATATTATTCTCCATTCTAAATTTTTGATACAAATTTATTACCTTTTATATAAAATCTCCAAAGTTTATATTTATATTCTTCTGCATACTCAATATTAATTCTTTTAGCTTCTACTATCTCAATTTTTTTATCTTTACTATCTAAAATAAAAAGTTTTTTATTTTTACATAAATCATATTTATTTAATTTTTTATCTATTTTAAGAGCTTTACAAAGTTTCCCTGGACCATTTGTTAAATCATATCTTTTTTTACTTTTAATATTTCTGTTCTTTTTTAAATATTCTAATTCATTAAGTGGTTCTACTGCTCTTATTAATACTGCTTCTGGTTTATCTTTTTTATTTGCTACAATATTTAAACAATTATACATCCCATATATCATATATACATAAGTACATCCACCTTCTAAAAACATAGCTTCTGTTCTCTTTGTTCTTTTATTATTATATGCATGACATGCTTTGTCTTCAGGCCCTATATATGCTTCTGTTTCTACTATTTTACATAATATCTTTTTACCATTTATTTCTCTAACTAAAATTTTACCTAATAAATCTTTCGCTAAAAATATTGCATCATTTTGAAAATAATCTTTATTAAGAAACATTTTTCTCCTTTTTATCACTAAAATAAAAATTACAATCTCTTCTATTAATGATTTTATTTTTATAAAAATTATCATATTTAATTTTATCTAATTAATAATTTTTAATACTATATTTTTTTAATATTTTATTATAATTTTTTCTTATTTTTTTCATAGCAATAGGTAAATATTCTAATAAATCACTAGCTATTACTCCGTCCTTCCCTTTATTTTTAGCTATAATATCTGCTGTAAATCCGTGTAGAAAAACTCCTTGCCTTACTGCTTCCTCTATTGATAGCCCTAATATATATTGACTCGCAATAACTCCAGTTAACACATCTCCACTTCCTGCAGTAGCAAGTGCACTATTTCCACTTAAATTTATAAAAATTTCTCCATTTGGATAATAAATCTCTGTTCGAGCTATTTTTACTACTAAAATAACTCCATATTTTACTGCAAATTCCTTACATATTTCTACTCTATTTTTATTTATTTTCTCTATAGATATATTAAGTAATCTACTTAATTCACCTAAATGAGGAGTAAGTATCGTTTTATTTTTTCTATTATATAATATATTGATATCTTTAGAAATTATAGTTAATGCATCTGCATCAAATAAAATAGGAACATCTAGATTTATAATCTCTCTAATGATTTTTCTATTATCTTCAGTAATTGATATCCCCGGTCCTACAACTATCATTTTGTTTTGTAGAAAAATTTCTTTAATTTTATCAATATTTTTAAAACTTATTCCTCCACTTTCATTTTCACTCATTCCAAAATAAACTATTTCTTTTGCATTTGTTGATAATATATTTATAATACTTTTAGAAGTAATAAGCCTAGCATAGCCACCACCAGATTTTAAAAATCCCATTGTAGAAAATATTGGTGCTCCCAAATATTTTTTTGATCCTGCTAAAAACACTACCTTTCCAAAACTATCTTTATGACTATTTTCATTTCTTAAAGGGATTTCAAGTGGTAAATTAATATTTGTTTTTATATCATTATAATTTTCAACTGGAAATGATATTTTAGATAATGAAATTTCACCATTATATTCACAACCTGGATAAAGTATATTTCCATATTTTAATGCACCAAACGCTATTGTATAAGTAGATTTTACAGCTGTTCCCATTATTTTACCGTTATCTCCATTAATCCCAGAAGGAATATCTAAGGAAACAATTTTTTTATTACTATTATTTATTTTGTTAATAATTTCAAAATATTCTCCTTCTATATTTCTTCTTAAACCTATACCAAAAATAGCATCAATAATAAGTGTAGCTTTTTCTAGTCCTTCTTCGTAGTCCTTTTCTCTTTTAATATTTATATTTTTTAAAATTTCTAGATTTATTTTAGAAATTTGACTATATTTTTCTTCATTTCCAATAATATAATACGACACATTAAAATTTTCACTATATAATTTTCTAGCAAGCGCTAATCCATCTCCACCATTATTTCCTATACCACAAATGATAAATATTTTTTCTTTTTTTAATTTAAAATTTTCCTTTAATAAATTATAGGATGAAATAGCGGCGTTTTCCATTAACAATATTTCATTAATTTTATATTTTTCATATGCTCTTTTGTCAATTTCTTTCATTTTTTCTATATTTACTATTTTCATATACTCACCTTTTTTAATTAAAAAAAATTTAACTTACAAATAATATCAAATTATTTTTTATATATCTTTAAAAAACTTTTAGAATTTTTATTATATTCACCAATTATTTTAATTGTTTTATCTTCATAAAATAATATCTTATTTTTTCTAAATTCATATAATTTTTTTAAAAAATCTATATCATAATAAAATTTTATCTCTTTTAAAATTTTATATATATCTGTTTCAAATTGAAAAATATTATGATATTCTGATTCTAAATCAACAAGTAAATCCAACCTCTCCCCATTTTTATCTAATATTTTAAAATGATTAGAATAATAATTTTCTTTTAATGCTTTTTCTAAATACTCTTCATAATCACCATCAAAATGCTCTTTTATAAACTCTATATTATTTTTTATATATTTAATATTTTTCTTATTTAAATACAAATAAAATAATTTTTTAAATTTTTCAAAATTTTTTATTTCATACTTTATTATATTTAACAATTCATCTATATTATTAAATAATTCTAACTCTTTTCTATTTTCAAAATAAAATTTTAAAGACTTAATTCTATTATTTTTAGAATTACCTATTTTTATTTTTTCGTATCTAAAAATATAATCACTTTTATTATTTAATTCTTCTATAATATTTTTTAATACATATCTTTCAAAGTCATAAAATCTACCATATTTTTCTTCTACTTGTAATATATTTTTTAATTTTTCTATTTCTATTTCAAATTCTCCTTTATTTCTATTGAGATACCTTAAAAAATAATTATATAAATCAAGTATATTTTGACTTTCTATTTTTAAAATTGATAAAAAACCAAATTTATAAAATATACTGTCTGGATTTAAAGCTTCAAATAATATTTCATTAAATTCTACTTCTAATATATCTTTTGACATTTTTATACTATTAATTATAGAAAAGATCCCTTCTGCTATTTTACTTTCTAATTCATATATCTCAAAAATATATCTTTTATTTGAAATAGAAATAAGTATCTCATAAAAATCTTTTACGGAAATATCAAAATTTTTTTTCACTGTTTCAATATCATAAATCAAATTTTTTTTAAATTTAGAAAATTCATCAATTAAAATATTAAGATATTCTCTTTCACGTTTTGTAATTTTTTTCTCATTTTGAATGTAAATATAATAATTATTAAGATACGGTATCTTCATTTTCCCACCTTTTTTTAAAAAATTTTTTTTTTAAAATTTTTTTTATAAATATTTATATATTAATTATACCTTATAAACGAAAAAAAACAAATTTATTTTTCCCAATTTAATTATAATTAATATTTTAAAAATTTAATTATAATAAAATCAATACCTTTTAAAAAAAAACAGAATAATTCCTTTTATTATAAAACTTATAAGACGAAAAAAGCACATTTTTTACTGAAATTTGACACAAAAAAGAAAATGTTATAGACTTAGGTCAAGATAAAGAATATCTGAAAAAATAAATAAAATTTTTAGGAGGTAGAGAGGTATGAAAAAAATATTATTATTATGTAGTGCAGGAATGTCTACATCAATTGTTGTAAGAAAAATGAAACAAGAAGCTGATAAAAGAGGTTTGGAAATTGAAATTGATGCTTTAGGATTAGAAAATTTTCATGACAAATTAAATGAATATGATGTATTTTTATTAGGACCACAAGTTAGATTTAAGAAAAATGAGCTTACTGAAATAGCTAAAAAACATAATAAAGTTGTAGAAGTCATTGATTCAAGAGATTATGGTACATTAAATGGAGCTAAAATACTAGATTTTGCGCTTAGCTTATAATTTGAGGAGGAAAAATGGAATTTGATTTAGAAAGTATAGCAATGGAACTTGTAGGAAATGCTGGTGAAAGTAAAAGTTTAGCTTTTGAAGCTCTTGATTTTGCAAAACAAGGTAATTTTACAAAAGCTAATGAAAAAATGAAAGAAGCTGAAGAAAAGATATTAGCAACTCATAGATTACAAACAGAACTTATTTTTATGGAAGCTAATGGAGAAAAAATAGAAATAAATATACTTATGGTTCATGCTCAAGATCATTTAATGACAGCTATAATGGCAAAAGATTTAATAAAAGAATTTATTTCCATGTATAAAAAATTATATAATTAGTTTATAAAATAAAAATTAAAAACTTTCTTTACATCAGAATTAATAGCTCATTTTTTAAAAGAGTTATTTAAAATAGTATTTTTTAGTAAATATTTATATAAAACATAAGGAGGATATTATGAGTAAAATGATGAATTTTGTAGAAGAAAAACTTCTACCAATTGCAGGAAAAATGGCCAGTAATAAACATTTAACTGCCTTAAAAGATGGCTTCGTTTTTACAATGCCATTTTTAATTATTGGTTCTATTGTATTATTATTAGTAAATTTACCCATTTCACAAGAATACCTATCAGAAGGTATCAAAAATCCTATATATATGAAATGGTATGCTGATCTAATGGCGGCTCATAAAGCTAATTGGGTTCAACCATTTTATGTAAGTATGGGGATAATGTCATTATTTGTATCATTTGGTATAGGTTATAGTTTATCTCAGCAATATGGCTTAAATAATATTACTGGTGGATTTTTATCATTATTTACATTTTTATTGACATCAGCAAAACTTGATTGGTTACCTGTTGGCCAAGCAAGTGGTGCTTCTAATCTTTTCCATATACCTGATGGAGGTTGGATGCCAGTTATGGATGCACGGTATCTCGATGCAAAAGGTTTATTTACTGCTATTATTTGTGCATTTGTATCAGTTGAAGTATTTAAAATATTAGTAAAAGCTAAATTAACGATAAAATTACCCGATTCAGTACCACCTGCTATAGCTAGATCATTTGAATTACTAACTCCAATAATAGCAATGATATTAATATTTCAACCTATAAGTATAATTGTTCAAAAAGTTCAAGGAGTAATGATTCCTGAATTAATTATGAGATTATTCCAACCCCTAGTCTCAGCATCTGATTCATTACCAGCAGTTATTTCTATATTGATTATTGTACATGTACTTTGGTTTGCTGGTTTACACGGTGTAAATGTAGTTGTAGCAATAATAAACCCTATAATCCTCTCAAACTTAGCTGCCAATCAAGCAGCATTACAAGCAGGAGAAGTTTTACCTAAAATATTTGCAGGTGGCTTCTTAGATTCATTTGTTTATTTAGGTGGTTCTGGAGCAACACTTGGTCTAGCTATAGCAATGTCTCGAAGTAGAGTAGAACACTTACGTTCTATTGGAAAAATATCAATAGTCCCTGGATTATTTAATATAAATGAACCTGTTATATTTGGTTCTCCAATAGTAATGAATCCAATATTATTTATACCTTTTGTAACTGTACCAATAATAAATGCAACAATTGCATGGTTTGCAGTAAAATCAGGATTAGTAGGAAAAATAATAACATTAGTACCTTGGACAACACCTGCTCCAATAGCTGCATTCTTTGCAACAAATTTTAATTTTATGGCATTTGTATTAAGTTTAGGATTAATAGTTTTATCTACTATAATATATATCCCATTCTTGAAAATTTATGAAGATTCACTCCTAAAAGAAGAAGAAACTCAAACAGTTTCTGCTTAATATTTTCATAAATTTTAAAAGTTTTAATTCACTCTACTTTCAGCGTCCCTTTTAAGGGATGCTGAAAATATTTTTGGAGGCTAACTCATGAATATAACAAAATTAAAAAGAAAAAAGATAAAGATAAATAATAGATTTTGGGAAAAAAAATTGCTATTAAAAATAAATTTATAATAAAATTAAGCTTTAAATTTGATGAAAAACATAAATAATATATTTTAAAGGAGAATAATTTATGAGAAAGTTAGGAATTTCAATCTATCCTGAACATGCTACATTTGAAAAAAATAAAACTTATTTAAATCTTGCAAAAAAATATGGTTTTACGCGTATTTTTACTTGTCTTTTATCTAGTGATGGAGATTTAGATACATTTAAAAAAACTATATCTTATGCGAAAAATTTAAATTTTAAAATAATTGCAGATGTCTCACCAGCTGTATTAAATAAACTTGGGGTTGATTATGACAATTTAGAATTTTTTAATACTCTAAATGTTGATGGTTTAAGACTTGATGAATCATATAGTGGAAATGAAGAATCTATTATGACTTTTAATCCTTATGAATTAATTATTGAATTAAATGCTAGTACAGGTACAAAATATCTTGAAAATATTTTATCATATCATCCAAACTTACATAAATTAACTGGTTGTCATAATTTTTATCCAAAAAGATTGTCTGGATTATCTAAAGAAAATTTTATTAAATCCAGCTTAGATTTCAAAAAAGCTGGTATTCGACTAGCTGCATTTGTTAATTCTCAAAATGCTACATTTGGACCATGGAATATATCTGAAGGTCTTTGTACTTTAGAAGAACATAGAGATTTGCCAATAGATACTCAAGCAAAAGATCTTTTTTATAGTGACTTGATAGATGATGTAATAATCGCAAATTGTTTTGCTAGTGAAGAAGAATTAAAAAAATTAAGTGAAATAAACAAAGAATTAATTACATTAGATATTGAAACAGAAATAGAATTATCAGATACAGAATATAATATAGTATTTAAAGAACTTCATTATTATCGAGGCGATGCTAGTAATTATACTATTCGTTCTACTATGCCTAGAATAAAATATACAAATTCAATTCCACCCAAAAATACTAGAGATATACAAAAAGGTGATGTATTTATAGAAAATGATAACTATTTAAGATATAAAGGTGAGCTCCATATTGCATTACAAAATATTAAAAATAATGGAAAGAGTAATGTAATTGGAAGAATAAGTAATAATGATTTAAGATTTTTAGATATTATTACACCTTGGAAAAAATTCAAACTAAAAAAATTATAATTTTAAAATAATAAATTCTTATTTTTGATTTGCCACCCTAATAAAATAAATGATAGAGATAGATATTTACCTTTCACACTCCCGTCTATCTCTATCACAAAAAGAAAGTGAGTGAAAAGGAGCGATTTTTATGAAGTTTAGTTTATATCTCATCGTATTTTACGGTATTATATATTTTTCAAATTTCTTAGAGAAATATAATTTTATTTCAATAATAATTTCAATATTTTTATTATCATTTATCTACCATAATTCTAAAACAGAAGAAAAAAATTATGAAATAAACCATTTAAAAGAACATTTAGAAGAAATATATATGGATAACAAAGCATTAGAAATTTCTCTTGATTCTATAAATTCAGGAGAAAACGAAGAATTAACATATGGACTTATACATTTAAAAAATAATGCAAATATTATTATGGAGAAAATGACTAACCAATCTAATGACATAAACGAAGCATTATCTTCTATTGAGCAAATATCTACGTCTTCAGCTACAATTAATGTAAATGCACAATATCTATTAGAAATCTCTAATAAAGCAAAACTACAAGTTGAAGAAAGCAAAATAGATATTAACTCATTAAACAAAAATATGAATTTAATTAATAACAGTATTCAAGAAGCTAATGAAAAAATAGATAAATTAATAAGTACATCAAAAAATATAGGAAATATAGTATTTGCAATAAACAAAATATCAGAACAAACTAATTTACTAGCATTAAATGCTGCTATTGAAGCTGCTAGGGCTGGAGAAGCCGGAAAAGGATTTAGTGTTGTTGCTGATGAAATAAGAAAACTTGCAGAACAAACAAATATTGAAACACAAAAAATAGAAAATCTTATAAAAGACATACAAAATAATGTATCTGAAAGTAAAAATGCCAACGATACAGTCTCAAAAAATGTAGAAACAGGTCTTAAAATAAATAATATTGTATTTGAAAAAATAAATAATATTTCTCAGACAAATGATGTTAGTAATACTAAAACAAAAGAAATTGTGAATTTTATAAGCGAACAGATGACTGCTATTTTTCATATAAAAACTGCAATTGAAAGCATATCAAAAGAAGCTGAAGAAACAAAAGAAAATAGCGAATTCAATTTGAAATTAATAACTAATTTATCTAATTTATTAAATCAAAAAATCGTGGATTTAAAATCAACTATGGAAAAACTTGACAAAATATGGTTAACTTTTGATGATTTAAAAATAAATATATAAAAAAGATTGCTAAAAGCAATCTTTTTTAATTATAGCTTACATAAAATGCTCTCGCCCATTAACTTTTAACTATTGTTTTATTTTTATATAAATCTAAATCAGCTAATCTAAATAACTCATCTGGATTTTTAATACTGTCTATAATTGCTACTCCATAACTAAAGTTTACACTTTCTTCATATTTCTTTATGTACTCACAAAATTTTTGATTTGTTTTTAACAATTTTTCTTTATAATTATCTAAATTTGATAATATTACAAATTCATCTCCACCCCATCTACATATAATATCATTTTTAAAATTTTCTTTTAATAATTCTACTATTTTTATCAAAGCTTTGTCGCCTAATAAATGTCCATAATTATCATTTAATTTCTTAAAATTATCCATATCTAATAAAATTAAATATTTATAATCTTTTATTAATTCATTTAAATGCATATTAAAATAATTTCTATTAAATGTATTTGTTAAAATATCGTAATTAGCTAGTCTAAATAATTTTTGATTTAATTTTTCATATATTTTAGAATATTTAGAAGTTATAAAAGTAGAAAATGAAAAAGTAAAAAATATTTGTATCATTCTATCTATAAATTGACTAGTTATACTATATTCTTTAACTAAATATGGATGTTTAAATTCTATATATATTAATATAATATTCACAATAACTAAAGAAAATACTAAAAATAATCTTTTAATTCCTTTAAATAAATAATTTAATATCATAACTAATAAAAATGAATATAAAATAGTATTATTTGCACTTCCTCCCGAATCAATAAAGGCATAAGGAATAAAAAACCATATTAAAAATCCAAAATAGTAAAATTTCATTTTTTTTTGATTTTTATCAAATTTATAAAAAAATAACGACATTAATATCAAAAATAACCATTTTATATTTATTAATATTGGAAATCTTACTATAATATTAAATATTATAAATATAATAGATATTAAAATAGCAAAAATAAGAGAACCTCTATATAAATACTCATCAAGCTCTTCAAAATTTTTTATTTCTTTCATTTTGTCACCTCCTAAAAATAATATCATATTTTACAAAATAATAATATCATATTTTATAATATATTGAAAATTTTTTATTTTATATAAAAATATTGTTTTTTATATTTTTTTTATAATATAATATATATACAAGAGAACCTTAATATTCTCCCCTTTTAGTTTTCTAATTTTTGTGTAGAGTCACATGTCTGACTCTACTTTTTTTATTTGAATTTTAATATAAAAATGTTAAAATATATATAATATATTATTTAAAATATTTTATAAGAGGTGACTATGAAAAGAAAATTTATTATTTATATAATAACAATATTATTTATATCAAATTCTATTTTATTTTCATTTATTAGAATTTATGAAAATTATCATATGAAAAATTTTATTGATACTGAAGAAAAAAAATATGAAGCTTACTTAATAAGTGATATAAAATATTATTTAAAAGAAAATTTTTTAGAATCAAAAACATTTTTAATAAAAAAAGTAAATGAAATAGAAAATGAATTAATAAATTTAAATAAAATAAGTAAAACTCGAAGTAAATGGAATGAAGATGAATTGAATTATATTAATAAAAATAATCAATTTGAAGACATAATTATTTTTAATAAAAATAATAAAGTTGTTTTTTCAAGTAATGAAAAAAAATATTTAAATAAAAACATTTCCTCTATTCTTAGTGATCATACAAATTATTACTTTAATAAATTAAAAAAACAAGATTTTTATATTGGAGACATTTTTTTTGAAAATACTCAAAAAAAAGTATACTCAATATACAGAGATAAAAATTTTAATATAATTATTGGTGTAATTAATTTAGATAATTATTTAAACAAAGAGTTTTACCCAAATTATTTTAAAAATAATATTTTAAAAAAAATAGATAATTATAAATTTAATTTTTTCTTAAAATATATAAATATTTATGATGGTAAAAATGGTAGCTCTCTAATAAATGATAAAAATATTAATTTAGTTACATTAAATGAAATAAAAAATAAAGGTAAATTATCATTAGATGAAAAAAATTGGCATAAAAAATATATATTAGTTTCTGTAGATAGAGAAGGATTTATTAAAAACTACATTTTAGAAACTCATTATGATTTTTCTATCCTTTCACAATATACAAATGAACTCTTTCTTGTATTAGTTATAGAGTTTATTATTTTAATAATTGTTTTTGTATTTCTTTCTTCTATTATTTTTAATAATACTGTAACTAAAAAAATGGAACATATCATTTCAAATATCGAAGAATTAAAAAAAGGAAATTATAATATACACGATATTAATTTAATATCACAAGATGAAATATCTAGTATCGCTACTGAAATAAATAGATTAAAAAAAGAAGTAATCAGTAGAGAAAAAAAATTAATAAAATATGCTGTGACTGATGAGCTCACTAAAGTATACAATAGAAAATTTATTTTTTTAAGATTAAAAGAGCTTATTGATAGAAATATTCCTTTTTCTATTGCACTTATTGATTTAGACCATTTTAAACAAGTAAATGATAAATATGGTCATCAAATGGGCGATAAAATCTTACATGAATTTGCTAAATTATTAAAAAAATTCACTACTAAAAATGATATTGTTGGTAGATATGGTGGCGAAGAATTTATAATTATTTTACCTCATAAAAATATAGTAGAAAGTTATTTGATTCTTGAAGACATTCAAACTTATTTAAATAAAAAACCATTAACTCATAAAATAAATATTACTATGAGTGTAGGTATAACTGAGTTTATAGAAAATATTGATAAAACCATTGCAAAAGCTGATGAACTTTTATACTATGCCAAAGCAAATGGAAGAAATAGAATTGAGGTTGAAAATAATGAAAAAGATATTATTCAATAGTTTAATCCCTTTTATAATTGGATTATTTATATTCTGGAGTATTTCTTTTTATAATGATTTAGATAATTTTTCTATTAAAGTAGGAAGTAAAATTCCTTATGGGTATTATGTAATTTGGAGCATATATATAATCATTTTTATTTCTATGATATATCCTATTATTAAATTATTTTTATTGCAAAAATCTCTTAAAAGACCATATATTTATTCTAGTCCTGATGAAAAAAGAGATTTTTATTATAAATACAAAAAAAGAATACTCAAAGAATATAAAAAAAGATTAAAAAAAAATTATATGCAAGAATATATTAATCGTAATTTAATAAAATCTCTTGAAAATGCAAATAGTATAAATGGAATTAAAACCATTTTAAGAGAAATAGAAAAAACTACAGATAAAAAATGTGATAAACTTATAAAAGATTATGCAAAATCTATTTTTGTATCTACTGCCATATCACAAAATGGTACTTTAGATGCTATTTTTATATTAAAATTACAAGTTGAACTTATTTGGAAAATAGCTCATTTATATAATCAAAGACCAAAATTAAAAGAAATTCTTAATATTTATATTTCTGTTCTTGCAAATGTTTTAGCTGCATCAGCATTTTCAGATATAACTATTACTGAATTAGTTGATTCATTTTTAAAACAATTTTTATCCAGTTTTCCTATAATAAGTAAAATTGGTGGAAAAATAACTGATAGTATATTTGATGGTACTTGTAATGCACTACTTTCTTTAAGAGTTG
Organism: Hypnocyclicus thermotrophus; assembly: GCF_004365575.1. Lineage (NCBI taxonomy): Bacteria > Fusobacteriati > Fusobacteriota > Fusobacteriia > Fusobacteriales > Fusobacteriaceae > Hypnocyclicus > Hypnocyclicus thermotrophus. The sequence continues at coordinate 285,817 of NZ_SOBG01000001.1, read as the reverse complement.
GTTATCTTACAAAAGAATACTGCAAATATTCATCTGAATTTGATGAAAAATTAAGTAGAAAAATTAGCCGTGAAAATGCGTTAAAATCTATAAATGAAATAGGTATAAAAGATAATATTTCAAACATTTTTAAAAATAACATTAAAAAGTGATTAACAAAGGAGTAAATGATGATTGAATTGTTAAAAAGAGGTTTTTTAAGAAAAAATAATAGTTTAACTATTAAAGAAAATTTTTCTAAAATTAATATACAAAATACTGAAGATATTGAAAAAATAAAAGAAGAAATAGAAGCAATTAATTTAGTATTTGAAAAATTTAAAAAAAAATTTGATTTTTTAATTTTAATATGTTTAATTAGCTTATTTATAAATATTTTTTTACTTATTTATTTAATATTTTTTTTATTATAAGGTGATATTATGTATAAAACAGCTTTAATTACTGGTGCTAGTAGTGGAATGGGATATGAATATGCTAAATATTATGCTGAAAATCATTATAATCTTATTTTAATTGCTCGCAGAAAAAATATATTAAATAATATAAAATTTGATTTTGAAAATAAATATAATATTTATGTTACAGTCCTTCCCCTTGATTTATCTAAAAATAATTTTATTGAAATTTTAAATTCATCTATTAATAACATAACAATTGATTATTTTATTCATTGTGCTGGTATAGGAATTTTGAAAAAATTTATAAATTATGATATTGCAATAGATGAATCAATTATTCAAGTAAATATTTTATCAATAGTTAAATTATTAAAATATTTACTACAAAAAATGGAGAAACAAAATTATGGTAGAATATTAGTTGTTTCTTCAACGGCAAGTTTTCAGCCAGTACCATATATGAATACCTATTCAGCATCCAAATCTTTTGTTACAAATTTTATTATATCCTTAATTGAGGAAAATAAAAACAAAAATATCTTTATATCTTTATTTTGTCCAGGTGCTACTAATACAGAATTTTTAGAAAAATCAAATATTACGCCTAGTAAATGGAGAGGAAATATTCCTAACGCTGAAAAAGTAGTAAACTATTCTATTAAAAAATTTAATAATAACAAAAAACTTATTCTTTATGGCAATTATAATAAATTTTTAATTTTTATTCAAAAATTTTTACCACGTTTTTTTATCCCTAAAATAATTAGTTTAACTATAAAAAAAGGCTCATCATAATTAAAATAAAATTATTTTAAATACATTATTTTTTTAGAGTCATAATTTTCTTTAATAAATTTTTCTTTAATAAATTATTATTTATATTACTTTTTTTTATTAAAATTACAGATATTAATGCTGTTAATGGTACTGTTGAAATAATTCCTATACTTCCAGCAAAACCATTTATAGCTTCTGTAACAATAATTGGCATATTCATAAATTGTAAATATTGCATATTATATCCATAAATTAACATCATTAAATTTAAAGAACTTCCTACAAAAGCCAATATCAAAGTATTAGCCATAGTTCCAGTTATATCTTTTCCAATATTCATTAATGCAGTAAAAAGTTCTAATGTTGATATAGTTTTTTTATGTTTATATATTTCCGATGCAGAAGAAGCTATAGACATTCCTACATCCATTATCGCACCGTGAGATGCTATTAAAATTGATACAAATAGTAATCCTTTTATCTTTATATTATAATCTCTAGCTACATAAAGTAATTGTTGACCTTTATCCATTGTAACTCCAGATAAACCTGCTAATTTCCCTGCTATATAAACTAATGTCCCTGCTATAATACTTCCACCAACAGTTCCTAATATAGCAGATAGACTCTTTTTATTATATCCACTTATTAATAAAAAAGATATAATAGTTGTTATTGATATAGTTATTATAGAAACCATTATTGGATCTTGTCCTGCAAAAATACGTGGTAATATAATAAAAATTATATTACTTCCTGTAATAATTAAAGAAATTAAAGATCTAATTCCCTGCTTTTTACCTAACATTATTAATAACATCATAAATAATCCACCAAGTATATATACTACATAATCCCTTTTATAATTATAAACCCAAATAGAATCTTTCCCGTTCTCTTTTGTTATCCCTACAATCATTTTAATCCCTTTAACAGCCTTTGCATTATGCATTACACTCATTGGATTAATTACTACAAATTCTTTTCCTTTTAATCTCCCGGTTAAAATTTTTAATTTTAATGTTTGACTTCCATTATATCTATTGTCAATAACTTTATCTTTTTCCAATCTTTCTTTTATTATATTTTCTACAATTGCTACCTCAAATTCTTGTTTAAAGTATTTTTTTCTTTTACTTTGTTGATTTAAAAAATTAATTTGAAAAATAATTAAAATTAAAAACAAAATTGCAGAAATTATTAAATCCATATACTTTTTCATACATTATCTCCTTTTATTAATAATTAGAGAAGAGCCTTACGGCTCTTCTTTTAATAAAGATATATAATTTGTCCTACTTTCAATCTATTTGGATTTTTTAATCCATTTAATTGAGCAATATCTTTCCACTCAATATTTTTATCCTTAACTATTTTACTTAATGTATCTCCTGGTTTTACTTTATATCTTATAATCCCTTTTATATCAGAAAGTTTTATAATTCCTTTATTTTCTAAATCTCTTATATTTAATGATTTTATATTTTTTGTTCTTCCATCACTTGATGTAGGTATTTTTATTTCACCTTTTTTGACCATATCAAACACTTTATTTTTTAATGGATGTTCCAATATTACTCCTGTAATTTTCCAATTATTATCTACTTTTGGTGATATTACACCATTTTTTTCTTCTTGTACATATTTTATAATTAATGCTCTAATTCTTCCTGAATCTTGCATTGTAGCATAAGAATCATAATATTTATCTGCAGGTGTTACTAATTTTAACCCTAATAATGTTCCAAATCTATAATTATTTACAGCTAATTTATATATTTTGTTTTCATCTATCGGTTTCCCTTTAAATTTTAAATTTTCTATTCTATTTCCAGCTTCTTTAGATAAATTTATATCATAAGTAACTCCAGAAAACATATCATAATTATATCCTCTTACATTAGGATTAAAACTAACTGTTAAATCTCCATATTGATAAATATTATAATAAGATGCTGACCATTCCATATATTTTTTTAAATTTTTACCTGTTATCTTTACTCCTATTAAAGTATTAGGATATTTATAGATATATGCTACATCTTTTTTCTTAAATTCTCCTTTTTTCAAATTACTTCCAAAATTAAATAGTGCTGCCGATGAAACATCTGCTTTTGAATAAAACATTTGCACATCATTTATTAAATCTATTATAGCTGTATCTTCCACTTGTGCTGTTGGCATTGTTGTTACTTTATCAGCTTTTGTAATATAATCTACTCCTTTTATAAAATCATCTGTTATTTTTCCTACAACTTTATTAGCATCTTCTTTAGATTTTTTATCAACAAATTCAAATTTATCTAAGATTTCTTTATCTTCTTTAACTTTTATAGTATCAATATTTTCTAGTTTTATTGATGCAACTTTATATTTATCCTTATTTTCAGAAACTGTTATAACTGCTTTTGCTACTGCTGCACCATATTTCCCAGGTTCTATTAATTGTACTCCATTTCTGTTTTCTATATATTTAGCATGTTCATGTCCACCAAATAATACATCAAATTGAGGAAATTTATCAGCTATATCATAAAGTCCTGCTCCTCCATATTCCCCTTTTCTTCCTAAATGATAACTACCTATTAATACATCATATTTCCCATTTAATTCATTTAATACTTTTTCTGTTTCATCAATTAATTTTGTAAATCTTAACCCTTCAAAATGCTCTGGACTACTTGCTTCCCAACGCGTTACATTAGGTGTTATCATTCCAACAATTGCAACTCTAACTCCTTTTATATTAAATATTTTATATGCTTTTACAAATCTTTCTTCATTATCTGTATTGTAAATATTTCCTGCTAATACTGTTCCATTAAATCCTTTTATATTTCTTTTTAAAAAATTTAAATCAAAATTAAATTCATGATTACCTAATACCCATACATCATATTTCATTAAATTTAATGATTGAATCATTGGATGAGTTGGTAAATCATTAAATAATTCTGCACTATTATCTTGAACCGTATCTCCATTATCAATTAATATTGTATCTGGATCTTTGGCTTTTTCTTCTTTTATAATTGTCATGATTTTAGCTAATCCTGCATCTTTATCTGGTGCATCAATTGCATAATCATATGCATAAATTCTACCATGTATATCTGATGTTTCCATAATAGTAATCTTTTTATCTGCTCCAAATATCATAACACTTAATAAAAACATAAAAACTAATGATGCTCTTGCTTTTAAAAATATTTTTTCTTTTCTCATTGATTTCTCCTTTTTATAGTTTTTTATTACAAAATTAATATATTCTAAATTATATATCTAAAATACAATATTGTTATTTATTATTTATAGAAACTATTTTTTATAAAAATCAAATATATCTTTTTTAATATTTTAATAGAAATAACAAATTTTAATATAATTCTTTAACTTTATTCTAATATTTCTTTTGCAAAGCTTCCTTCAACTTCTTTATTTAATAAAATTTCTTCAATTGTAGCAGCTATATCTGCAAAAGTTTCTCTTTCTCCTATATTTACAGATTTTACTCCTTTTCCATATACTAATATAGGAATATATTCTCTAGTATGGTCTGTTCCTTTGTATGTAGGGTCACATCCATGATCAGCTGTAATTATCAATACCTCTTTTTCTTTCATATTTTCTATTATTTCTGGTAAATAATTATCAAATTCTATTAATGCGTTTGCATATCCTTCTGGATTTCTTCTATGACCATAAACCATATCAAAATCAACTAAATTTGTAAAAATCAATCCTTTTGTATCTTCTTTTAACGCTTTTATTGTTTTTAATATTCCATCTTTATTATCTTTATTTGTTCCTCTTGAATCAGTTACACCTTTTCCTGAGAAAATATCACTTGTTTTTCCAATCGCTATTACATCTAATCCTGCAGCTTTTACTTTATCAAGTATTGTTTCCTTTGGTGGTGCTATTGAATAATCATGTCTATTTGATGTACGAGTAAATTTACCTTTCCCTTCTCCTACATATGGTCTAGCTATTACTCTAGCCACTGGTGACATTTCATTACAAATTTCAAGAGCTATTTTACAAGCATTATATAATTCTTGTAAAGGAATTATTTCTTCGTGTGCTGCTATTTGAAAAACTGGATCAGCAGAAGTATAAACTATAAATGCTCCTGTTTTCATTTGTTCTTCTCCATATTCATCAAGTATAACAGTACCAGAAGATGGTTTATTCGCTAAAACTTTTCTTCCTGTTCTTTTTTCAAATTCTTCTATTACTTCTTTTGGAAATCCATTTGGATATGTAGGAAATGGTTTTTCTAAAATAACTCCTCCTATTTCCCAATGTCCAGTAGTTGTATCTTTTCCTTTTGAAGCTTCTTTAGCTTTTCCATAAGCTCCATTTGTTTCTACTAAAGGATCTACTCCTTTTATATTTGTTAAATTTCCAAGTCCCATTTTTTGCATATTTGGTAAACTTATTCCATCAACTGCTTCCGCTATATGTCCAAATGTATTTGAACCTTCGTCACCAAAATCTTTTGCATCTGGTAACTCTCCTACTCCAGCACTATCTAAAACTATAACTGTTACTCTTTCTATATCTTTCATATTATACCTCCTAATTCCTATATCTTATATTAATAGTAAAATATTAAATTTTTTATAAAATCTACTTAAAAAGCGCATTATTTTCTTTCTTTATACTATTTTTTTAATTACAAAAATAGTAAAAGGGGCGCTATAAACGCCCATATATTAATACTCTCCTTCTTTTGCTTTTCCTGTAGTCATTAATAATACTCCTGAACTAGTCCCTAGTCTAGTTACTCCCATATCAATATATTTTTTAGCAGTTTCAAAATCTCTTACTCCTCCAGAAGCTTTTATTTGTGCTTTATCCCCTACTACTTCTTTCATAAGTGCTACATCTTCAAAAGTTGCCCCACCTGTTCCAAATCCTGTAGATGTTTTTACAAAATCAGCTTTAGCATTTACAGATAATTCGCAAGCCTTTCTTTTTTCATCATCTGTTAAATAACAAGTTTCTAATATTACTTTTAATACATTATCTCCAATAGCTTCTTTGATTTCTCTAATTTCTTGCTCTACTTCATCATATTTTCCTGATTTAAGCAATCCAATATTTAAAACCATATCTATCTCATTTGCTCCATCTTCAATACATTTTTTTGCTTCAAATACTTTAGCCTCTTTACTCATAGCCCCTAAAGGAAATCCAATTACAGCAGCTACTTTTACATCGCTTCCTTCTAATTCTTTTTTAGCTAAATTAACATAGCTACCATTTACACAAACTGAAAAGAATTTATATTCTTTAGCTTCTGCACAAAGTTTTTTTATATCATTTACTGTTGTAGTTGCTTTCAATACTGTATGATCAATGTATTTATTTAATTCCATTATTATTCCTCCATCATTTATTTTAATTTATTTAAAAGCTGTTTTTTTTCATCTTCAGTTATAAATGCTGATTTAATTGCATTTTTATTAAATTTGTTTATATCTTCTAAATCTATATTAATATAGCTAGATAAAAAGTCTACCTCTTTTTGATAGTTAGTATTTGATACAGTCCTATTATCTGTATTTAAACAAGCATTTATATTATTTTCAACATAAAATTTTAGTGGATAATTACGAAAATCTTTTATAGCATGGGTATGCAAATTACTGATTGGACAACACTCTAACGCGATATCTTCTTTTTTTAAACAGTCTATTAATCTTTCATCTTCATATGATCTTATTCCGTGCCCTAATCGTTTCGCACCCAAGCTAATAGCTTCCCAAACACTTTCAGGACCTCTAGCTTCACCTGCATGTATCGTAAAAGGTATCCCTTTATTTCTAGCTACATTAAAAACTTTTTTAAATATAGTAGCTGGATAATTAAATTCATCTCCAGCAAGGTCAAGTCCTGATACCCCTTTTCCTATATATTTTTCTGTTAAATTTAATATTTCAAAAGCTTTTTCTAAAGAAAGATGTCTCATTATACAAAGTAGTAAAGTAATTTTTATATCATATTTTTTAGTAGCTTTTTCTATTCCTTTCAAAACAGCTTCTACCACTTCTTCTAAATTTAATCCTTTTTCTAAATGAAAATGTGGTGCAAATCTTATCTCAGCATAAATATAATTATCTTTTGCTAAATCTTCTACAAGTTCATAACTTACTCTTGAAAGATTTTCTTTTGTTTGCATAACTTTACCCGGTATTTCAAATTTTTTTAGATATTCTACTAAATCTTTATTATGCTCATCTACACTTAAATATTTTTTTAATTTATTTAAATCATATGTAGGTAATTCAATATCATCTTTTTTTGCTAATTCTAATACTGTACTCGGTCTAAGTGACCCATCTAAGTGAAGATGAAGCTCTACTTTTTTTATATTTTGTATATTCATGAGACTCCTCCTAATCTCTATATTAAAGCCATTAAATATTTACACTTTTTATATCTAAAATTACATCTTTTTTCTCTATTTCTTTTTCTGATATTTCATATGCTTCTTTTAAAAGTTTAATAGAAGAATTTAAATTTTTATCATCATTATAATAAATAGTAGCCAATAATTCTCCTTCTTTTATTTCATCACCAATTTTTTTATTAAGCACAAGCCCTACAGCATGATCTATAATATCTTCTTTTGTAGCTCTTCCTGCACCTAAAACCATAGCAGATTTTCCTATCATTTCAGCTTCTATTTTACTTACATGTCCTGTTTTATCTGATTTAACTTCAAGTTTATTTTTAGCTGTTGGTAATAATGAATAGTCATTTACAATACCTGGATTTCCTCCAGCTTCTTTAATAAATCCTTTTAACATTTCAAGAGGTTTTCCACTTTTGATCATGTCCCATACTTTTTCTCTACCCTCTTCTAATGTTTTTACATCTCCTTTTACTTGTAATCCAACTGCTGCTAAAGTTTCAACTAAATAAGTAAATTCTTCTGGCCCATTTCCTTTTAAAGTTTCTATTGCTTCAATAACTTCTAAAGTATTTCCAACTGCTCTTCCTAATGGTTGATCCATATCAGTAAGTACTGCTACTACTTTTCTATCAAAACTATCTCCTATATCAAGCATTGTATTAGCAAGGTCTGTAGCATCTTTAAGTGTTTTCATAAATGCTCCACTACCTACTTTTACATCTAATATTATTCCATCAGCATATACTGCTAATTTTTTACTCATTATACTACTAGCAATAAGAGGAATACTTGGAACAGTAGCTGTTACATCTCTTAAAGAGTATAATTTTTTATCAAGTGGAACTATTTTATCTGAATATCCCATAAGACCTATTCCAGTTTTATTTACCATATTTACAAGTTCATCTCTTGTTTCAGGAAAAGTAAACCCTTTTATTGATTCAAATTTATCAATTGTTCCTCCGGTATGTCCAAGACCTCTTCCAGAAAGTTTTGCAGTTCCTATATCAAAACTTGCAAATATTGGTGCTAATGCAATAGTAGTTTTATCTCCTACTCCACCAGTACTATGTTTATCTATTAAAAATTTATTTACACCTTCAAATTTTATTAAGTCTCCCGAATGCATCATTTTTTCTGTAAAAGTTTTTAATTCCTTTTTTTTCATACCATTAAAATATACAGCCATTAAAAATGATGACATTTGATAATCAGGTACATTTCCTTCTAAATATTCGTCTAATAAAAAACTAATCTCTTCACTAGTCAATTCAAAATTATCTCTTTTTTTTTGAATAATATCTACTGCTCTCATATTGCCATTCCTCCTAAACTATAATTTTATACCCTTAAACATTCTATATTAATATATTCTATTTTTTATTAACGAATCCTTCCCAATCTTTTAAAAATCTTTCTATTCCTGCATCAGTTAAATGATGTTGTGTCATTTTTTCTATTACTCCATATGGTATTGTTGCAATGTGTGCTCCTGCTTTTGCACACTCTTTTACATGTAGTCCATTTCTTACACTTGCTGCTATTATCTCTGTTTTTATACTATGTACTTTAAATATTTCTGATATCTCTTTTATTAAAGCTACTCCATCTACTCCTATATCATCAAGTCTTCCAGCAAATGGACTTACATAAGTTGCTCCTGCTCTTGCTGCTAATAATGCTTGATTTGCACTAAAAATTAATGTTACATTTGTTTTTATTCCTTTTTTAGTAAGTATATTACAAGCTTTTAGTCCATCTATTGTCATAGGTAATTTTATTACTATATTTTTATGAATTTTTACTAATTCTAATGCTTCTTCTACCATTTTATCTGCTTCTAATGATACTACTTCTGCACTAATAGGCCCATCAACAATAGTAGTAATTTCTGTAACTACTTCTTTAAAATCTCTACCTTCTCTAGCAATCAATGAAGGATTAGTTGTTACTCCACATATTACACCCATATCATTTGCTTTTTTTATATCTTCTACATTTGCTGTATCTATAAATATTTTCATATATTTATTCCTCCTATTTTTCTTTTTTTATTAATTCCAATATATCTAAATATCCAAAATTATAGATAAATTAATTATAATATGCTTATCACATTAAACATGTAATCGATTACAACATTTCTCTTCGAAATCCGGGATTTTCTCCCGGACTCTACTATATTTAATATTACCCTTAAATTTCCAATATTTCAAGTATAATTTTATTAATTTTTAAATAATATTATTAAGCTTCGTTTTTATCATATGGTTTCCCTGACGCACTAGGTGCTACCGCTTTACCAACTACCCCTGCAAGCGCAAGAAGTGTTAAAACATATGGTAACATTTGAATAAATTGCGGTGGAATAGCTTTTACATATTGTTGTGCTAAAGTTTGTAATCCATCAGCAAATCCAAATAATAAACTTGCTAAAAGTATTCCTTTTGGATTCCATTTACCAAATACTACCGCTGCTAAAGCAATAAATCCTCTTCCTGCTGACATATTTTTAGTAAATTGTGCTAAAGCTCCTATTGATAAATAAGCTCCTCCAAGTCCTGCAAACATTCCTGATAATATTACTCCAATATATCTTATTTTATCTACATTTATTCCTACTGTATCTGCCGCTAATGGATGTTCTCCAACTGCTCTCATTCTAAGCCCTATTACAGTTCTATATACTACAAATATTGCAACAAATGCTAATATATAAATAATATAAACTATTATTGACATCCCAAATAATTGTGGTGTTTTTGGTACAGATGGAGTATTTCCTGATTGATTAAACAATACTCTAAGCATAAATACTGTAAATCCTGATGCAAATAAATTTATCGCAACACCTGATACTGTTTGATTTCCTTTATATTTTATACTAAGTACTGCATGTACTGCTGCCATTAATCCTCCAGCTACCATACCAGATATAATTCCTATATAAGGATTTCCAGTATAATATGATCCAATTGCAGCACTAAATGCACCCATTAACATCATACCTTCAAGTCCTATATTTACAACACCTGTTATCTCTGAAAATGCTCCTCCAATAGCTGTTATTAAAATTGGAGCCGCTTGTCTTATTGTGGCTAAAATTAAACTAATAAATATACCCATTATGCTTTAGCCTCCTTTTTCTTAAATTTTTTAAGTAAATCAGAAAGCATATTTTCTGAAGCAATTAGTAATATAATTACTGCTTGAATTATTATAATGATTTGACTTGGAATAGAAGTGTTAAATTGCATTGCTCTTCCTCCAACTCTTAGTGTTGCAAATAAGAACGCTGATATTAATACTCCTATAGGAGTATTTTTACCTAAAAGTGCAACTGCTATACCATCAAATCCATATTCTGCCATTAATCCTTGTCTATATGTATATTGTCCAACTCCTCCAAGAACTCTTTCAGCTCCTGCAAGACCAGCTAATAATCCACTAATCCCTAAAGTTAATAATAATATCTTTTTAGCATTTATACCAGCATTTTCTGCTGCTGTAAAATTAAATCCTACTGCTTTTATTTCATAACCAAATACAGTTTTATTAAAGATAAACCATACAACAACTACTGCTACTAGAGCTATAATAAATCCTACATTTAAATATACTCTACTATCAGGTAACAATAATGGTAATCTTGATATTTCCATTACTGGAGGTGTTTGAGGTGTTGGTCCAAGAGGTCCACCTTCTTTTAAAGGATAATTCAAACAATATTGTTCAAAATTACTAGCTATATAGTTTAACATAATCGTACTAATTACTTCATGGACTCCAAGCTTTGCTTTTAAATATCCTGCTATTGCTGCCCATAAAAATCCTGCTATTGCTGCGATTAATACTACTACATATACGTTATTTATAAAATGATTATTAACAAATGCTCCTACTGCTGCTGCTGCAAGTCCACCCATAACTACCTGTCCTTGAGCTCCTATATTAAACATTCCAGCTTGATAAGCAAACATTATTGCAAGTCCACTAAATATCATAGGTGTCGCTTCAAGCATCGTTCTTGCTATACCTCTATCGCTTCCAAATGCTCCACCAAATAAATATCCATATGCAGTTAATGGATTTTCACCAAGATAAATTATAACTCCTCCACCAATTACAAGTGCGATTAATACCGATAAAAAAGGTATTGCTAGCTCTTTTAATTTATTTTTCATCAAGCTTACCTCCTGCCATTAATATTCCTAATTTTTCTTCTGTAGCATCTTTTCTATCTAATATTCCCATTACTTTTCCGTGGAACATTACTACTATTCTATCACTTAAGTTTAATATTTCAGAAAGTTCTGAAGATACTACCATAATAGCTTTACCTTCTTTTTTTTCTGAAAGTATTATTTTATGAATAGATTCAATAGCTCCTATATCCACTCCTCTTGTTGGTTGAGCAGCTATTAAAAATTTATGATTTTTTTCAAGTTCTCTAGCAACTATTACTTTTTGTTGATTCCCACCTGACATTCTACCAAATATTATTTTTGGTTCTCTAGGTCTTATATCATATTTTTCAAGATATTCTTTTGCTTTTTTTGTTATTTTATTAAAATCTCTAAAAGCTCTCAAAATTCCTTTTGCATATATATCTTGATGTTGTCCTAATGCTAAATTATCTTCTAATGTATACTGACTTATCGCTGCTCTTTTCAATCTATCTTCTGGTATATGAGACACTCCTTTTAATGTAGCTTCTCTAGGAGTTATATTAGCAAGAGGTTCTCCTTCTAATGTAATTGTTCCAGCTTCTATTTTTCTAAGCCCTGTAAGTACATCTATGAGTTCAGATTGTCCATTCCCTTCAACACCAGCTATTCCTACAACTTCTCCAGCTTTTATTGTGAACGAAACATCATCAAGAGCTAATACTCCACCTTTATTTCCTTTAACTTTTATATTATTAACTACTAATAAATCGTCTCCTAATTCTACTTCAGGTTTTTCTACATCAAATAAAACTGCTCTTCCAACCATCATATTAGCAATTTTTTCTTTTGTAGCGTCTTTTACTGATAAATTTCCTACATCTCTACCTTTTCTAATAACTGTAATATTATCCCCAATATCTAAAACTTCTTGTAATTTATGAGTAATAAATATTATTGTTTTTCCTTCAGCTATTAAATTGTCCATAATTTTATAAAGTTCTTTTACTTCTTGAGGAATAAGAACTGCTGTAGGTTCATCAAATATTAATAATTCTGCACCTTTAAATAATATTTTTAAAATTTCAACTCTTTGTTGCATCCCTACAGATAAATCACTTATTTTAGCATCTGGATCTATAGCTAATCCATATTTTTCAGATACTTTTTTTACTTCTTCTCTAGCAGTATTAATATCTAATTCTAATCCTTTTTTAGGTTCTACTCCTAGTATCATATTTTCTGCTACTGTAAGAGTTGGCACAAGCATAAAATGTTGGTATACCATTCCTATACCTAGTCTTGCCGCTTCTCCAGGACCATTTATTATTTCTTTCTTACCATGAAAATATATATCACCTGATGTTGGTTGATATAATCCGTTTAATATTTTCATAAGAGTAGATTTCCCTGCACCATTTTCTCCAACGATTGCATGTTTTTCACCTTTTCTTACTCTTAGAGAAACATCATCATTTGCTACAACTTTCCCTTCTAAGAAAGTTTTTCGAATATTTTTCATCTCTAATATATAGTTGCTCACGGATACCCTCCTAATATCAATTTATTTTTTAAAACGTTTTTTTATTTTACTTAAAAAACTTATACTAAGTCAAGATTATTTTTTATTTTGTTAGTTTTACTTTTAATTATTTTAATTCTGATACTATATCTACTACCCATTTACAAAATCTTTCACCTGTTTTTACTGCAATATCAACCACTGCTTCATGAGAATGAGCAGTTTGTGCAATTCCTGTCGCCATATTTGTAATACATGATATTCCTAATACTTTTATACCTAAATAATTAGCTACTATTGTTTCAGGAACTGTAGACATTCCTACTGCATCTGCTCCCATTATTGACATCATTTTTATTTCTGCAGCTGTTTCATATGACGGTCCTGTTGTCCCTAAGTATGTTCCTTCTTCATATTTTTCATTATTTTTTTCAGCTACTTTTTTAGCTAAACTTATAAGTTCTTTTGAATAAGCTTCTGACATATCTGGGAATCTTACTCCAAATCTTTCATCATTTTTACCAATCAATGGATTTGTTCCAAACATATTTATAAAATCCGTAATTAGCATTAATGTCCCCGGTTTAAAATTTTTATTTATTCCTCCAGCTGCATTACTTACAATCATATTTTCTATTCCAAACTGTTTCATTACATAAATAGGATATGTAACTTGTTTCATTTCATAACCTTCATAATAATGGAATCTACCTTTCATTGCAAGAACTTCTACTCCATTAATTTTTCCAAATACTAATTTACCTGCATGTCCTGCAACTGTTGATACAGGAAAATTTGGTATTTCTTCATAAGGTATTTCTATTTTTTCTTCAATATAATCAACCAAATCTCCAAGTCCTGAACCTAAAATAATTGCTACTTTTGGTCTCATTTCTACTCTTTCATTTAAAAATTCTACTGTTTCCATTACTTTATTATACATATTATTCCTCCTAAAAAAAAATTAAGCTATTTCTTTGATGTAGTACTCATCATTTGATTTTTTAAATCCTATTTTTTCTAAGTATTTTTTATGTGTTTCATTATTTGTTTTAGTCTTTAATTTAGTATAACCTCTATTTTTAATAAAATCTATATTTTGATTAAAAAAATAACTCCCTAATTTAAAATCTCTATATTCAGGTGTTACATAATCTATATTAATAAAAAATGTTTTATTATTTTCTTGTGATTCACCTACTAAAATACCAGCTGTGTGATTATTTCTAAGCATAAAATAATATTCTTTTTCTCCTTCTAAATCTTTTACATCAAAATATTTTTCTATCTCATTATAATTTGTACTGATAAAATATTTTAAATATTCTGATTCTTTCTCTGCTCTTATTATTTTAAAATCTTCTTTTTGTGTATATAATTGCACTAAATAATAAATATTTATAAGTACAATTCCAGCATTCATTCCTCCAGTAGGTATTGACCCTATTGCAAATCCATATGCTGAAAAAAGTAATGCTCCAAACAAATTAAACCATCTAAGTCTAAGAATAGAGCTCATTGTAAGTGATACAAGAACTATAAATGATGCCAAATATCCTAACCAATCTAAAAAACTTATATCCATTTCTACCTCCAATTATTTATTTTAATATTTTTTCTGAGCCTCGAAGTATTAATTCTGGTACTACATGTATTCTATTAATAGGTATACTTTTATTATTTATTCTATTAAATAGCATATTAAATGCTTCTTTTCCCATCTCTTTAGGATTTTGACTTACTACTGTAAGCTCCACGCCCAACCAGTTTAAGATTTCAATATCATCAAATGCAACCAGAGACACATCTTTATTAATTTTTATTTTTCTTTCATTAAAATACCTTACACAGGCAATAGTTATATTATTATTTCCTGCTATTATCCCTTTTGGTATATCTTTATTTGAAAAATGTTTTTTTATTATTTTATAACTATTTTCAATACTATTAAAATCTGCATATATAATATTTTCATTTTTTATATCTATATTATAATCTTTAAAAGCGTTTTTATATCCTATCACTCTATTATTTGCTACAATAGAGTTTTTAGCCCCTGTAAGTATAGCTATATTACTATGTTTATTATCTATAAGAGCTTCTGTAAGCAAGTATCCTGCCATTATATCATCTGTAAATACTCCATCATATGGTAAATTATCTATGTATTTATTTATTAATATAAGAGGCATATCCAATGTTTCAAGCGTTTTTTTCAATAGTTTTTTATCTTTATTACTCTTTTTTAATGCACTAATTAAAAGTGCTCCTTTTAATCTTTGTTCTTTTATCATTTTGAGCGCATTTATTTCTTTTTCCATATCAGAATCTGTATTATAAAAGATTACATGTAAATTATTTTCGCTAGCGCTTTCCATTATTCCTTTTATAACTTCAGTATAAAAAACATTAGTAACATCTGGAACTACTACCCCTATTACATCACTTTCCTGTTTAGATAAATTTCTAGCAAGTGCATTTGGTATATAATTAAGCTCTTCTATTACTTTTAGTATTTTTTCCTCTGTTTCTTTCTTTACGTTCCCTTTTTTATTAATAACTCTAGAAACTGTAGCTACAGAAACATTACATAATTCTGCCACCTTTTTTATATTCATTTCTACACCCCTTTGATGTAAACGGTTACATTAATCAATAGTTATATTACTATATTTTTTATAAAAAGTCAATAGTTTTTTAACTTTTTTAACGAAAAAAATACATTTTCTATGTTTTAAGAACGAAAATCTGAAATTCCATTACATTTTATCCTATTTTATTCATCCAAAATTAGTTTTTTTTATGATACTGTTTTCATTTCAAAAGATAATATATAATTTATATGAAACTCAATATTTATCTATACCTCATTTAAAGTAAATAAAATTACTTTTTTCTATATTTTGTTTCCTAAATCAAGAAATACTTATTTTATATTTTATCATAAATTTAGATTTCATATTTAAAATAAATTGTTACTCCACTTAAGATTATTTCTTTCGTTTTTCCTATTTTAAAATTCTTATTCATATCCCCCATCATATTTGCATTTATATTATTTTTTTTGTCTTTATTGTTTTTATTTTTATATTTAATACAATTGGAATTATTTTATTTATACCTATAATAAAATTATTTTTTATCTTTCTCTCATATCCTATATTTAATATATTATAATACATATATTTTGGTATATCATAATATATATTTTCTGTTTTGTATTTTTCTGATATTTTAATAAAAAAAAGATTAAGAAGAGTTTTATAATATTCTGTCATTAAATAAATATTACTGTTATTTTGTATAATACCAAATTTATTATTTAATATAAATTTATTTCTATAATTTTTTTAATATAGTCATTTTCTAATTCATAATTTTCTATATCTATATTAGCTTTCCCATAAAAATATCTATCCAGACTACTTGTAACAAAAAATGCATTATTTTTAGTTATATCAAAATATGAAGTTGAATAAATCTTTCTATAATTAATCTTTAAATTATTTGTTCCTAATGATATTAAATACCATTTCCCATTAAATTTTCCTAATTCAGATACGTTATTTAATTTAAAATTTGTTTTAAAACTATTAATATCATATATAAATTTATATTTACCTTTTTCTATACTATATTTATAACCTTTATAATCAAAATCATTAAAAATAAAGTTACCATAATTTGATATAAATTTATAATTTTGATTAATATTTTTACTATATTTAATACTTATTTTATATTTTTTAAAAGGAATTGTTATTCTATTTGATATTATATAATTTTTACTTTTTTCCATTTCTAATTTCTCATTATCTAAATAAAAATACGGTATTTTAAAATTTATACTTTTATATTCAAAACTATAATATTTAAAATCTAATCCTAGATTTAATAAATCACTAAAATAATCTATTTCTGGAATTTTATTTTTTTTTCAACATAGTTTACATTAAAAAAATTGTAATCTATAAAATAATTTTGAGAATATATTTTATACTCAGTATTATTATATAGATTACTATATTTATAAAATATTTCATTTGAAAAAATATTATTAAATAATAATAAAAATAATAAAATATTCTTTTTCATATTTCTCCTTAGACTTTTTAAAAAAAGCTCTGTATTTACAGAGCTTTTTATTTTTAATTAATAACTTTTTCCTCGCTAGTTTTATTTCCATTTTCATCATACATGTATTTCATTAATATTTCTTTTCCATTAGACTCATATACTAAAACAACTTCTTCTATGAGATGTCCGTTTAATTTATTTTGATATAATCTATATTCCCCAGTTTCATTTCCATTTTTATCACTTATTATTACTTTTACTGTATTATTTTCATCATCATATTCATATATATATTTTGCTACTAATTCATCTTTTTCTTCATCATATACTTCTGCTTTTGTAAATTTATAATTACTATCATACTCTCTTATAACTATAAAATGTTTCCAATACATTTCTCCATTATCTAATATTACTGGTCTTTCTTCATATGTTTCAACTTCTAATATATCATCTTTTAATAAAGTTGGTATACCATCAGGGAAAATTCCACCTAATGTAGAATTTAAAAAATTCACTTCCATTTCATAATCTGCTTTGTCTAAATTTGTTATTCCTTGTGTCAAATCTATCATCATTTTTTTCAAATCAAAAGTGTATAATTTTGATAAATTAATTCTAAATGATTCTCCATCTTCTGTCTTAATTATTGCTCCTTCATCACTTAATGCTTCTTTTATTATTTCTAATCCATCTAATAAATCATCTTTCTCTACTTGAGAATCAAAAGAAATAATATTTGCCTTATCTGACAAATTATCAACATTATATACAGATATTCCATCTATACCTTCTATAATTTCTGTTATTGCTTCTTTTATATAAGTAAGAGCTTTTTGTTGATAATCATTATTTACATCAAATGTAGATAGATCTTTAAAATAACTATTTAAAAATTCACTTAATGTATTTGAATTTGAATATAACGAATCAAAATTTTCTATTAAGTTTTCAAATATAGTATAATCAGCTTCATCAGAAATATCAAAAGAAGCCAACCAATATACTTGAGACACAAATACTTTAAATAATCCACTCATTATTTCAAACACTTCTGGCGTAATAATTACATTATATCCATCTGTTAAATTTTACTATCTAATACAACTGTTTCACCTACTAAATAAGAATTTTCTATTAAATCTACTATATTATCTAATTTGTTCAATACATTTTTTGATTGTAGATTATAAAAAGTAGAAGGTTTATAAAAATCTAATGCATATTTAAATGTTTTATAATCCGTATCATTTTTAAGCTGATTTACCAATGTAGTATTATTCAATCCATCTAATATTTCGTCTCTAATAGTGGTTTCAAGCTCTTCTGTACTTAATATAGCTTTAAATAAATAATTTATAGCATTACTATTACTTTTATTTTCTATATTTCTTATACTATCATATACTTCGGATAATGATTTTGGGTTTAATACATTAAAATCATCTGCAGTTATATTCCATGTTAAAATATTTGATGTATCTAATATTCCATCATTATAATCATCTTTCAATTTATCATTTACTGTTTCAATATCTTTTCCTACTTCTTTTGCATCAAATGTGACTATAGTTTTTGTTTTAGTTGTTATTTTTACTTTGGTTTCTCCATTTATTGTAATTTTTTCTTCTTTTACTATTTTTATAGTTTTAAATTCTAATTCTGGTACATCCTCTGATTCTGATTCACTAGAAAATTCTAATACTATCTTTTGTTTTACTGTATCTGTTGATTTTACAATAATTATTATCTTATCTTCCTGTACTTCTCCTAAATTATTATCTTCTATTATAGTTTTTGTTACTTTTTTTAGTTTTGTTTTAATAATTGTATTATTTAATTTAACTTCTGATTTAGTTTTTGTTTGTATCACAACTTTATTTCCATCTTTTGTTTCTATATTCTCGCTTTTTGCAACTATTTTATTTTGTATTTCATCTACTTCAATATCACCTAAATCAAGACTTTTATTTATTTCCCCAACAGTTTTATCACTAGTATCAAATCCAAGTTCATTTAATTTTATTCCATACTCATTTAAGAAATAAAACATATATTCTCCTGTAAAAACAGATACAGAAAACGAACCATCATTTTTTATTTCACCTTTTATAGGTTCTTTTGTTTCAAGCTAAAATATATTTATATTTTCCCGTAACACTTGTTCCTGTTGTATTAAAAGCTATACTTCCATTAGTAGTTGCACTTGATATTGTCGATAAATTACCAGATACCGTTACAACTGACGCACTTCCTCCTCCAGTATTTATAGTATCTGTATTATTATCTTTATTCCCAAAACAACCTGTAAAAAACGTCATTATTACCAATAAATTTAGAATTATTACCCGTTTCATTATCCCACCTCTTTCATATATTAATTACCTCTATTATATTATACTACTTAACTCTACACTTTTCCTCAAAAAAAATAAAACTTTCAAAAATTAATTTGAAAGTTTTATACATAAATTTTTTCTTTTACTTTCTTTTTGAGTTTAATATAGTCTTTAAATATAAACCATGGAAAATAAAAATTATTTATATATTTAGGTATTTGTAATTTAGGATTGTCTAAAATTCTATATATCCATTCACTTTTTAAATCTCTTATAAATTTAGGAGCTCTTTTATAAAAACCAGCTTCAAAATCAAAATATCCACCTACAGTGACTACTATAAGCTTTTTTTCTTTTATAGTTTTAAAATTATTTTTCACCCAAATCTCTTGTATTGGACTACCCTTCCCTACAAATAGAACTGAATTATCTTCTATTTTAGAAAAATCAAGTCCCCTATATCCGTTTTGATAATAATATATATCAATATTTTTTGAATTTAAAGATTTTACACACTTTTCTATATTTTCTTGAGTAGTACCGTAAAGTGCTATCTTCATATTTTTATCATTAAAAAATTTTATTAATTCTGGATTTAAATCTGTTCCATTTAAATTTAATAATGTTTTTCCATATAAAACTTTTATATATGTTAAAAGTCCTACTCCATCTGGTAAAATATAACCTGAATATTTTAAAGATTCTAAATAATCTTTATCTTTTCTAGCTTTTACAAAAGGAACCCAATACATATAATTAATAATTAAAAAATTTTGAATGTTCTTTTTTAATAATATCTCATTGAATAATTCGTTATACGATTCAAATCCTGTTATCTTTAGATCATTTACTAATGTTATTTCATCCATATTTCACTCCTTTTTTACATCGCTAAATAATACTATTCCTTTTTATTTTCATCTAATAATAATTTTTTAATTTTAATAAATTTTTTATTTTTTAAATTATCCATACTTTCTACAAATCCCCAATTATTTGATGCCCCTGATTTATACCACATAAATAAGCTATTATCTGTATATCTATCCCAAATATCTAAATATTTTTTCATAAGTTTTACATAATCTTCTGTCTGTATAAATTTTTGTTCTATTTCATTACTGGATTTAAAATCATTTCCTGCAATATCTATTCCACCTTCATATGCTAAAAATTTTATATTGTATTTTTTAGAAATTTTTACATTTTCTTTGTATTGTAAATCTAATGGTGAATTTTCTATTTTATTATTAATAAAATTATATATATCATTAAAATTTTTATTATCTGGATTTTCTACATTTATATAAGCGCCCCCTGCAAATCCATAAAAGTATTTATTTGGTTTTCCATAATATTTTTTTATATATTTAAGTTGTGTTTTTATTACATCTGTCCATACAATTTGAGCACCTATTATTATTCTAACTCTATTATTTATTTCACTTTTCCCAAAAATTTCACTAAAAATTTTATTAATTTTTATAAGTTTTTCTACTGCAATTAATGTTGCTTTAAAATATTCATTTTTCACTTTATATTCTTTTAAATTCTTATTTTTTTCTATTTGTTCTATATACTGTTCTTTTAACCATGTATTTTGTGGAAAAATAGTATTCCAATATTCATTACTATATTCTATATAAATATTTAAGTTTTTATTCAAGCCATTTTTTAAAAGTAATGCTAAACTTTTTATATATTCATTATTTGCTTTATATGGAATATTTATCCAAATATCTTTATTTAATGTATTAGCTATATCTATTATATATTCCCATGCTATTCCATCTTTTTTATTTTGAAAAATATCTTCTTTTTTAGTTCTATCTTTCCAATTCTCGATACTAGTTTCATTTATTCTTTTTAATTCCATAAATCTAAGCACTTTAAAATATTTATGCATTTCAATAAATTCTTCAGTAAACACTTCATTATTTTTATATTTTTCATCTATTATTTTTATATTTTTTATTCCACTACCTATATGTTTAAAAGACAATATTAATTGTGTATTATCTTTAGGTAAATAAAGTTTTGCACTATATCTATTATTTGTTATTTTTATATTTTTTATAGTTCCAGTTGATTTTATAAATTTTATTTCAGGTACTTTGTCTACAATATCAAAAGTTAAATTATATATTTTATCATAATAATTTTTTCTTCCACTGTATACAACTATCCCAAAATCTTCTATCGGCCATCCATTATTATCTGTTTTTATTTCGCCTATTTTTTTCCATGGTTCATTACTATCTCCAAACCCTCTAGCTTGTTTTATAAGGTCTGTAAATAAACTCATATTACTCCAGTCATATATCCAATCAACATTCACACCTATGGACATCGAAAATAATGACGTATATATGCTCAAAAATAGTATTAAAAAAAATTTCTTCATCTCTTACCTCTTAATTATTCTTGCTGGTACTCCTACTACAGTACAATTGTCCGGTACATCAGTTAATACAACTGCTCCTGCACCAATCAAAACATTATTCCCTATTTTTATATCTCCTATTAAAATTGCTCCTGCACCAATATCTACATTATCTCCAATAATTGGAGCTTTTGTTTCTCCAACTCTAGCTATTCCTAATGTTACATTATGTCTTATTCTACAATTATTTCCTATCTTGGAGTAACCATTAATAATGATCCCTCCTTGATGATCAATTTTAAAATTTTTACCTACTTCTACTTCACAAGGTATTTCTATCCCTTTTCCTTTTATATAAAAAAATAGTATTTTATAAATTAATGAGAATGGTTTTCTAATAAAAGAATTTTTTATTCTATATCTCCATCTTCCAAATCTATAAATTAGCATAGCAATAAATCCCCATTCAATTTTTTTATTATAATTCCGAAAATCTTCCCTTATATTTTCAAACATATTTTTCTCCTTTACACTCCACACACCCAATAAATTTAATATCCTTTCCAAGGAAAAGCCGGAGAAATTTTTCCACCTTTTGTATTTTCCCATGCCTTTTTAATCATTTTTATAATAATTCTTGATTCCTCTTTTTTTAAATTATTATTTTTATTTTTTAATGTTCTAATAATATTCCATGTTAATTCCATTAATTTAGATGAATAAGCTGTTATTAATCCAAAATTTTTTCTATAATATAAATATTGACTCTGTAGTCTCCATAATGTCATCTGCATTCCATTTTTAGATATTAACTTCTCTGAAAATATACTCGTTGAAGCTCCTCCTAAATGAATTACCTCTACTTCTGGATAATATATTATTTTATAGCCTTTTTCCTTTATTTTTAAACAAAAATCTACTTCTTCATAATACATAAAATATCTTTCATCAAATATTTTTTTCCCTATAATATCACTACGTATAAGCATAAATGCTCCAGTTACCCAATCACACTCAAACTCTTTATTAAAATTTTTATATGTCATTAAAGATTTCCCAAAAAAACTCGACTTATTATATTTACTTGCTATTCCACTAAGTACAAAAAAATCTTGTAAAACTGTTGGAAAAGATCTTGGTGATGGTTGCCAATCACCATTTTCACATTCCAGCTTAGCACCTAATACCCCTATTGTCTTATCACTTTCTATTTTTTCAAGCGCCTTTTTTAAATTTCCTTTTTTTATAAATGCATCAGAATTTAATAATAAAATATATTTACCTTTTGCCATTTCATATCCTAAATTATTTGCTATCCCAAAACCATAATTTCCTCCACTTTTTCTAAGGATAATATCATCTTTAAATTCTGTTTCAAGCATTTCTATTGTCCCATCTCTTGAATCATTATCTACTACTATAATTTCATGGGATATTTCCATAATTTCTTTTTTTAATTCATTTATGCATCTTTTTAATAATTCACGCGTATTAAATGATACTATTATTACAGATATATCAATCATTATATTCTATTACCTTTCTTTATTTTCTGTCTGTTCTTATCCATTCTGTATTTTTTTTAGAATGGCTTAATATCAACGGTAAGTTTATAATTTTCCAAAATATATATTTTGGTACTTCAAAAATAATTAATAAATCCTTTAATTTTCCAAAATATAATACAGATAAAACTATATGAAATGAGATAATAAAAATATTTATTAAAGAATAAATTTTAAATCCAGTTCCTCCTATAATTCCAATAATTAATAATAACGTTACTTGAAAAGCTAATGGTAAAATCATAAGATCTAACAAAGGTTCTATTAAATGAAATTTCCCTTTAAATACCTCTTTTAATAATTTAAAAAAATATTTTTTTTGTAAATAAAATTTTCCCCCTTCCCATCTAGCCCTTTGACTTTTAGCTCCTTCTTCAGTAGTAGGAAAATCAGAATATACAGCCGTATCTTTTAGAAATTTTACTTTTTTACCTGAATTAATAATCTCTAAATGATATTCAATATCTTCTGCAATAGAATTTACATTATATCCAATTTCATCAATAAGTTGTTTCGATAATGCAAACCCATTTCCTAATATCCCTGCTGAAATTCCTAATTTTTCTCTGCCTAATGGTCTAAGCCCATTCATTGACATAAGTGCTAAATGCATTAAACTGTTTCTTCTGCTAATATATGGTTCGTTTACAAAATTTAAGCATTGTACTGCTAATGCACCATTTAAAAAAGCATTCCCAAATTCTTCTATTAAATTTTCTTTTATTATACTGTCTGCATCAATGATAATATATCCATAATAATTTTCATTTTTTAACTTTTCCATTGCATATTTTAATGCAAAACCTTTTCCTCTTTTTTCTTTATTATTTCTCTCTAAAACTTTTACATTTTCAGATTTCGAAATCTCTATTGTCTTGTCAGTGCAATTATCTGCAATAACAATTATATCATACGAATATCCTAAATCACTAGATTTTTTTATACTTTTAATACATCTTTTTATTAATTTTTCTTCATTATGTGCAGGTATTAATACTGCTAACTTTATATCTTTTTTTATTTTTTTATTTTTTTTATCTTTTAAAAATACATTAGAAAAAGTTAATAAAGTTATCTCCAAAAAACCAGGTAAAGTACATATAACTAATATTATCGAAACAATCAGTAACATTTTTCCTCCTAATTAAATTTTATTAATCACTTATATTTTCTTCAAATAATTCTTTTAATTTAATTATATTTTTTCTTATATCGTATTTTTTCTCTATTTTTTTTCTTGCATTATTTTTTAATTCTTTATAATTATCACTGTTTTTTATAATCTCAATTAATAATTCACTTAATTCATCAATATTTGAAGCTTCTACTAAAAACCCATCTTTTTTATCATCTATAAGTTCTGGAATTCCATTTATTTTAGTAGAAATAGTAATAATTTTCTTAGACATTGCTTCCATCAAAACTATTGGAACTCCTTCAGCAAATGATGGCAATACAAATATATCACTACTCTCAAGAGCTTTTATAACTTTATCATTATTTACAGGCCCTAATATTTCTATGTAATTTTCCAAATTCGATTTCTCTACTTTTTCTTTTAAATTTTTTAAATATTCTCCACCTCCAATAAATGTTACTTTAAAATTTTTTGTTTTTTTTATAACTTTCTTTACTGTCTCTACTAATAATAATTGTCCTTTACTTGGCACTATTCTTCCTACACATAAAATATTTATTTTATCATTTTCTTTTTTTTCTTTTACAAATTCATTTATATTATTAAATTTTGATAAATCTATACCACACCTTATAATATTTATTTTATCCCAATAATCTGGTGTAGATTCTCTCATTAGTTGACTCTGACAAAAATAACTAATTGCTCTTATAAATTTTGCATTTTTTATTTTTTCAACAATTAAATTTTCTTTTACATTGTAAAAAACATCAGGTCCATGTACACTAATACTATATTCTATTCCTTCAAACTCTTTAGCAATTAAAGCTACTGTAGCTGCTGGATTTGCAAAATGTATATGTACATGCTTTATATTATTTTTCTTCATATAATTATGTAAAAGTATTGCTTCTATAAAATATCCCACTGCTTTAATAATATTTTTTACTCCATTTTTTACAGAAAGATTATAGGTATAATTTAATATATTAATAAATTTTAATGGATTTATAATAAAATATTTTAATACTATCAATAAAATATTTTTTTTATTTTCTTTTTTTATATAGTACGTTTTATTCAATCTTTTTACATAGTCATCACTAAATTTTTCTATATTTTTAGGATAATTTATAGAACTAGTATATATTTCAAAATTTTTCGATAATTCATCAACTTCCACATCAATAAAAGTATGAGAAAGTGCTGGATATTCACTGCATAAATAAAGTATTTTCTTCATAATGTTCCCCTTTATTCTTCAAAAAAATATTTTAATCTCATTTTTAGTAACTCTTTTTCCATTTCGTCATCATATACTTTTGTTCTTGTTTTTATTAAATCATACCAAGGATATTTTTTAGTTTGTTCTTCAAGGCGAATTATATAATCTTTGGTAAGTCCTATTACTTTTGCCGGTACTCCACCAACAATTACACCATCTGGGACATCTTTTGCTACCACAGAGCCAGATGCTATTATAGAATTATTTCCTATTACTACATTTGGCATAATAGTTGCTCCATATCCAACAAAACAGTTATCACCAATTACTACTTTTCCTACTTTATCTAATACTTTTCCTGTTGCTGTTGCAAAAACTGCTACTGCTCCTTCATGACCAATAATTGTACACGCTGATAAACATGTATTATTACCTATTTTTACATATTTAGGATCTGTAAAACCAGCATATGGATTTATTCTACATCCTTCACCTATTGAATATAGGTAATTTATTTTTTTTAAATACTCCGCATATTCATCACTTCTTGGTTTACATATTTTTCTATATAATCCCATATATTTCTTGTCTCTTATTGCGATTTTATATACTAATTTCCTTATTATTTTCTTTATCACAAGTCTTCCCCCTTGAGATTTTTATTAAATTTATTTACAAATATATTTAATACAATAAATAGATTTATATAAAAGTTATATGTAAAAAATTTCTCTTTGAAATAATAATATAATTTTATAAACCTGTTTTTATTTGATAAAAAAATTAGTGTAAACACTTCTATTTTTTTATTCATATCTCTTTTATATTTTTCTTTTGTTTTACTATAAAATAAAGCACCTGCTTTAATTTTTTTATAAAATATAAAATATCTATAATATTCATCACGAATTTTAGATATAATATTTAGATAGTCACTACCTATACCAATTTGGTTTTTATTATGTATTCTATAATACATTGTTGGATTTTTTATAAAATATACATTACCATAAAGTTTTGCATTTTTAAAAATATAAAAATCATACAAATAATCAGAATAAAAATTAAATGGTAAAATTTTTTCTTTTAATTTTTCATTAAAAATCATTGTAGAACCTTGTGCTATATTTATCCCCATTAGAAATTTAGAGTCATTATATTTATAAAATTTTTTCCCTATATGATTTCCAAATTCACAATTATTTTTATAAAGTATAGAGTCTGAAAATACTAATGCTGGTTTATCATTTTCTATTTCTTTTATTTTTTTTAAAGATCTTTCAATTTTATCTTTAAACCATATGTCATCTTGGTCACTTATCATTATATATTTTGTATTACTAATATTTATTAATAATTCAAAATTTTTATTTATACCTATATTTCCTTTATTATCTTCTATTAATTTTATTCTATTATCTTTTTTTATATAACCTCTAATAATTTCCACTGTTTTGTCACTAGAGTTATCATCTCTTATGAGTAATTCAAAATTTTTGTATGTTTGATTGAGTATTGAATTAATTTGTTCTTTTATAAAATCTTCACCATTATAAGTAGCCATTAATACTTGTACTTTATCCATTTATTTCCCCTTTAACTTTATCTCTTCTAAATTTATTTCTTTAAATATAAACAATATTCCAAAATATATTAATCCACCTAAAAATGTTATAATTAAAATGTTTATATAAATTTTATAGTCTAAATATGATTTTACTTTTAACAAAACTATTCCCATAATTAGACTATACAAAATATATTTAATTCTAAAATCTATTTTTATATTAATATATTTTTTTGTGTAATACATATGTAAAAAAGAAACTATAAAACTAATCATTATTGTTCCAATTGCTGCACCATTGTGTTTGTATAATGGAATAAAAATAATATTAAAAACAAATCCTACAATTACTCCTATAATATTTATTTTAATAGCTGTTTTTTCCTTTTTATTAGAATAAAGTTGTATTGCAAAAAAATTTGTTAATACTGAGAATAATATTATTATACTCATTAATCTCGAAGTAAATATTGACGCTTTAAACTCATTACCTGCAAGTAATAAAATAATTTCATCCGAAAGAATAAATATTCCTATAATTGACGGATAAACTATCATCAATATGTACTTTAACCAATTTTGAGATATTATATTTGCTTCATCTTTTTTATTATTTCCATATACATTTGATAATCTCGAATAAAAAATAGCTCCTAAACTTATTAAAAGTCCTATTACTATTCTATTTATTCTAATTGCTGCGTTGTATATCCCTACATTCCAATCGCTTGTAAGAAAACCTAACATTATAATATCCATTGTTACTTGTATTGTAGACGCTAAAGTTCCTATAGTTATAATTAATATTGGTTTTATTCTACTATAAATTTTCAAATGAAATTTTTGATCATAATTTATAAATTTTTTACTATAATAAAAATTTATCAGCATTTGTATAAAACTAGATAATAACAATAAAATTGGTATAAAAATTATATCTTTTTCATTTTTAACAAAAATAAATATTGATATAATATATAAACTTTGTATTATTATTCCTCTTGAAACTGTATAGCTAAACTTCTCAAGCCCCGTATAAAGCCACTCTATACTAACACTATTTGTTATTATTCCAAATCCAAATATTAAATAAAAAACAAAATTTTTATTATATTTTTCAAAACTAATTATTGTTATTAAATATAAAAAAAACATTGAAAATGTAAATAATAATGTAATTATTAATATTTCTTTAAAATTTTTTGTTAACTTTCTTTTATTATCTCTTGCTATAGCTATTTCTCTTGCTCCATACATCGAAATACCCATTGTGGGAATAAGCATAAAATAATTTGAAAAAGTTGTAGCAAAATTAATAATCCCCATCCCTTCTGGACCTAATACTCTTGATAAATAAGGAAAAGTAATTAAGGGAAAAACTAATAATGATATATTTTTTAATATTACCATAAGTACATTTTTTTTTATTGATTCTGCCATTTATTATGCTCCTCTTATAGTATTCTTTTAAATTTATATTCTACTTTGTTATCTGTACTTAATATATATTTTTCATAGTTTGCAGATATAATACCAAACATTATATATAATATAAGATCTGTAGTATACATATTTGCTACGAAGAAATAATTTATTACAATAAAAAAAATTACTACTATCGCTAAATTTACAAATTTCATATCTTTTTCTAATATACATTCTTTTATCTCTTTTAATTTTAGATATTCATAATATGCTCTAAAAATAAGAAACATAAAAAGTGAAAGAGATATTATTCCACCAGTAAATACCCGATATAAATAAAAATTATCTATTGTCATCGTATCTTCATTATTCCAAGCATATCCCACTTTACCAGTATATTTTATATTTCCACCATAACCTATCCACATACTTTGACCTATTAATTCATCTATATTCATAATTAAATTTAATCTATAATTTGCACTATCATCCAGAACTTCTTCATGACTAGAAAATTCTTGTTTAAATACTATAAAAAATATTATTCCTATAATAAATAAAAATTTATAATTAATTTTTTTTCTTTCTAAAAAATATACCAAATAAAATATCATTAAAAAAGCAATTGTCCCTCTTGATATAGAAAATACTACACCGATAAATGTTAAAACAACTGATATTCCCCAAAATATTTTTTCTTTTTTTATCTTTGTATGTACAAAAAAATATACTGAAATTATTGAAAAAATCGAATAACAAATCCCTGCGATTATAGGATGTGGAAAAAATAATTGTATTCTATTGAGTCCCCAACGTGGCGCTTGTTGTAAAAAAGGATAGCTACTTAACCAAAAATATTTTATAATATATTTCCCTTGAAACATCTCCATAGGTGCAAAAATAAGCATTAATATGTTTATTATTACTATTATCTTAAGAGATTTTTTTAATAATTTACTATTTCTAAAATAATATCTAGCAAAAAAATACAAAAAATAGTTTTGTATTAAATCACTTTGAAATACTCGAAAACTAAATCCAAACTCACCTTTTATTATTCCAATAATAAATTGAGCCACTATATAAAGTAAAATTAAAAAATCAAAATAAGTAAATTTTGCTTCGTAAATTTTAAAAAAAACGTACCAAGCAGAGATAACTAAAAGTGATGCAATAGGAATCGTTATCTCCATAAGTGGTAAACTATTTAATTGAAAGAAAAAACTATTTGGAAATAAAAATATAGAAGGTAATACAATATATATAAATGATTTTTCACTTTTATTTTTTAATACAAAACTAGCTGATATTAACATTGAAATAAATATCAAAATAATTGCTTTAGCCATATTTTTGTCCTATCTTTTAAATTTTCCCACTCTTCCCCAATTTATTACTGTTGTAAAGCTGTCTATTTCAAATTGATTTATAAGCTCAACGGTTTTTATAAGTTTACTATGTGTTGTATAATTCCCATGAATAACAAGTACTGCAATATCAGATTGTAATAACAAATATTCTGTCATTGCTGATTGCATAACTGGAGCTGAATCAATAAATATAAAATCATATTCTTGTTTTAAATCTTCTAAAATTTCTTTTATTGTTTTATTTGTAATATTGATTATACCGCCCATATGAAGAATATCTATATTTCTTTCATAATCTTTATAAATACATTTATTTAATTTTTTCCCCGTTAAATAATCTTTTAATCCTAAATTTCGATCTATGTCTATATGCATTTTTTTAGCGATATTTGCACTCTCTGTATTTAATTCAAGAATAAGTACCTTATCACAATTTTCCCTCATTGTATGAGCTGCATTTATTATCAATTCTGTTACACCAGATTTTTTATCCACCCCATTTATCACTGCTATTTTAGCTCCATGTTTTTCTCTTTCTATATTTAATTTTGTTACAAGACTTTTTATCGCTTTATATATAACACTATGTGTATTATATAAACTTGCTGATATAAAATTTCCTTTTTTTAAATGTGATATAGGCCATGCCGACGAAAATCCTAATGCATATTTTACATCTTGAGGAGTTTTAATCCTTTGATCTAATATTTCATATATAAAACATAAAAACGATATCCAACCAAAAGCTAATACTAACGCAATAACCTTTCTTTTCATAGCATCATTTCCAGCTGGTCCATATACTTTGCTAGCACTTTCCAAAATTTTTAAACGACCAGGATTTTTAGTTTCAGAAATAAGATATGATATCCTATTTTTTATCTCACTAAGAGAAGTTTTTAATTGTAATATATCAAAATTAAGTTCTTGTGCCTCTAATATTTTTAATGAAATTTCTGAATATTTTCCTCTTATTTCTTCAAGTTGCTCTTTTATAGCTTCTTCTTGTTTTTTTGCTGATTCATAATTTGTTTTTGCATTAAGTTCTTTTATTTTAAGGTCATATTCTCTAGATTTTTCTATATTTTTTTTCAGATTATATTTCGTTTCTTTTTCTAATTCTTCTATTTTATTTTGATAAACTTTTATTTTTCCTAATATTTGTTTTTCCTTATTACTTCCTTTTGGAATGGAGTCAAGTTCATCATTTAATTTATTTATTTTTTCTATGTAGTTTAATTTTATCTCTTTATATACACTATCTTGAATTAAAAGAGATTTAATCTCTTTTTCTATTGGCATTTTCTTTATAGTTTCTATCTCATTTTTTAATTCAAAATATTTTTTTTCTTGTTCAATTTTATTTTTATAAACTTCTACATATGAAGTTTCTAAACTATTTAATTCTGATTTATAAGGCATATCACTAGAATCAAAATTACCAGTTCCTATTTCTTGAGCAATTTTTTTTACTAAAACTAATTTCCCTTGAATTTCTGATTCTATTTTTTTCTTTTCTTCAATAAGATATTGTATTCTAAAATTATCTTCTATTATTTTATTATCATTAGATTCATTTATATACTCTTTCATTAAATAATTAATAAAATGTTCAATTCCTATTTTTTGTTTTGATTGTAATGAAATTTTTACTAAATGTGTATTAGATAAATATTCTACTTTTATTTTTCTTATAAATATATTTACTAAAAAATCATTTATCTCATCAGAACCATAAAGTGCTTTCAATTCTTCTTTTGTTAATTTTTTTAAAGCACTCTTTACTATTTTTTTACTTGTAATTTTTTTTATTTGCGTCCCTACATATTTTTCGTAATATTGAGTAATACTATTTTGAGATACCTCAAAACTATTTATTGAAAATGTAGGAACTATAACTGGATCTATTTCTAAAATACCTGTTGATTCATAATATATCTGAACTGTGTTTTTCAATTTATTCCACACAACAAAAAAAGATAATATTCCCACAATCAAAATTAAAATTATATGTTTTTGTAAAATATAAAAAGGAATTATCTGTTTTCTTTTTTTTAATTTCATAAACTTCTCCTATTTTAAGTTATTAATATTGACTGCTGTATCTGTAAATAAATTTATTGCTTTTAAAGGTTCCAGTACATTAATTAAAAAATCATTAAAATTTGACATATTATTTTTTTCAACAAATACCATATCTCCAGGTTTTACTATTAATTTATTGTAATTTATATTTTTTATATTTTTAAAATTTAATACTCTTATATCATATTTTTTATCATTTTTATGTATATAATATACTTTTTCTAAATCAGAGTTTTTTGTAAATCCTCCACTTCTTAATATTACATCAATTAAGGTTAGATTTTTTTCATATTCTAATTTACCTGCCCTAGTAATTTCCCCATAAACATATATATTTTTTTCTTTTATCTTATCAATAGACACGTAAATTATATCATTATCATTTAAATATACATTTCCTATTAGATTATTATTTATGATCATATCAACCAAATCTATAACAATAGCTTCATTTTTACGAATAATTTTACAATATATTTTCGTATCCATTAAATCTTCAAAATTAAGATTTATTCCTCCTGCTTTAGTAAGTATTTTAATTAAAGTATCCTCATAATTTGACTTGTATTCTCCAGGTTTTGCAATATTTCCCCAAACATATACACTGTTATTCCCTTGCTTTAAATTGATTATATAATTCAAATTATCATAATAATTTAAAAGTTTTTTATTTATCTCATTTTGCAATTGAAAAATAGTTTTATTTTCTGCTATTATTTCTCCAATATCTTTTAAATTAATTTTTCCATCAGGAGTTATTTTTAATTCTAATTTACTAAATGATATATCATTTGGAATAAGCTCTATTATATCTCCTTGCTTCAATTTATATTCTTTTATTTTTTTATTAAATTTTTTTATTATTTCTGCAGAAGATAATTTTATTTCACTATCACTAATAGTTTCTCTTTTAATATTATTATCTTTAAAATTATATAAAGTTTTTGTATTATTATTACTACAACTTATTGTTAACATTAATAATAATATTATAAAAAAAAATCTCACTATTTTATTCCTCCAGTAGATAATCTCATCTTATTATTTTTTAAAGGTTTTTTTAATAATTTTCCTAAATAAAATCTTATGCTTCCTAAAAATTGTGGTAAAACAACAAGCGATACATGCCAAGCATATTTTTTACCCTCATCTTTATTTAAATTATAAAGAATCATAAACTTACTTACTAAAAACAATCTTGGTCTAAATAATAATAATAGCGAACTCAATATAGCAAATAAAGTAATTCTATAGTCTATTATCACAAATAATAAAGCAATAATGAATAATATTAAAGAAATTCCTCCTCTTACTAGTATTCTTTTTAGTTCTTGTCCCCACATATCTTTATACATATAGTTGATTTCTGCAAATGCATATCCACTTCTAAAACTTCTTTTTAAATATTGTCTAAAATTTATCATAGCTAAGTCATGATATGTCATTACTCTATCAATTTTCAAAATTTTATATCCTAAATTTCTAATTCTATAAGAAAGTTCTGGGTCTTCTCCAGCTATTAAACTATCTTTATAACCATTTGTTTTTTCTAAAACTTCTCTTTTTATAAAAACATCTCCACCAAATTCTAAAACATTTCCAAATTTTGGATTCCATTCAATATTTCCTATCCAATTATAAAAAGATATATATGGATAAAGTTCTACTCTTTTTCCACAAACGGCTCCAATTTTATCATCTTTTTTTATAAAATTTAAAGCCTCATTAAACCAGCTTAATTCAAGAGTAGTGTCAGAATCTATAAATTGAACATATTCTCCTTTTCCTTGCTGCCATCCAAAATTTCTTTGTGCTCCAGGAGTAGGATTTTTTTTATTAAACTTTAATATATTTACAAACTTATATCTACTCACTAATAAAAGTGTATTATCTACTGACCCACCATCTACATAATATACTTTTATTTTTTTATCACTATTTACTTTTATAACTCCTTCTATACTATTTAGACATCTAACTATTGTTTTTTCTGCATTTAGTCCTATTATAACTATATCTATACTATTCTGTATCATAATTAGCTCCTTTTTTTATTAATACTGTTTTTATAGTTTTTAATATAATTATTATATCAAGCCATACTCTCCAGTTTCTTATATATAACAAGTCTAATTTTAATCTTTGTTCAAAATCTAAATTATTTCTTCCACTTACTTGCCATATTCCTGTAAGTCCTGGTTTTACTGCAATAATTTTTTTATAATTTTCTCCCATATCATCTTTTTCTCTAAATAAATATGGTCTAGGTCCAACTATACTCATATCTCCTTTTAATACATTTATAAATTGTGGAAATTCATCAAGACTTGTTTTCCTTAAAAAATTTCCTATTTTTGTTATACGTGGATCATTTTTTAATTTTTTATTTTTTTGATATTCTTTTCTTGCTTCTTCATTTTCCAAAAGCATTTTTTCTAGCACTTCATCTGCATCTTTTACCATAGTTCGAAATTTTATTACTTTTATAGCTTTTCCATTTAATCCTATTCTATCTTGGACAAAAAATACTTTTCCAGCATCTTCTTTTTTTATTAAAAAGTATACTATTGTATACATTGGGATTGATAAAGTAACGCCTATCAAAGCTCCTGTTATATCCATTATTCTTTTAATTATTTTTTTTGTAGGATTCATAAGATTTTTATGAGAAACAAGAGTGATTACTTTATTCCATGAAAAATTGAGTAAAAAATTATGACCTTGATAAAAATCTGGAATAAGTTTTATAGTAGGAGCTATATCTTCAAATTGAAAAACTATATCATTTATTGTAGATTTATTTAATTTTGATGAAACAATAATTAATTCTTCTATATTATTATATTTCTTTATCATCTCTTTTTTTATAGTATCCATATTATTAACATCATCAATAATTTCATACCCTTTTATTTTATTAAAAGATAAAAAATTTAAATTCTCTAAATAATTAGAAATATTATCAAAATTTACTTCATCACTTATTAATACTACATTTTTTATATTTAAATTTAATTTTCTTAAAACATACCTTAACACCATTCTATTTATAACAAATATAATAAATAAAAACAATAAATATAACCATAATTGATAAAAATTATAATTTTTATCAATTATTAACCAAAAATTAGATAAAATAATACCGAATATTAACAAAGAAGATGAAAATTTATAAAGTTCTTCCCATATATTCCAAAAATCAAAATTATATATTTTTTCAAAATAAAAAATCAATATTAATAAAAAAGTTTCCAAAAGAGAAAAATTAAAAAAAATAGACTTAAAAATAGATTTATCGAAAAATAAAGTAACTTTATTAAAAAAAAGAATAGAAAAATTAATAATTAAAAAATCGTTTATTAAAAAAAGAAATACTAAAAAGTATTTTTCAAAAAAATTTAATTCAATTTTCTTCAACATAACCACTCCCACTTATATAATAGCACATATTTACCACACAATGTTAGAATATCATTTTTCATTAATTTTGTAAATACCTTTTTTCGATATAAATACATTTTTTTTAATTTCGGGACTTTTTATGTAAATTTTCATATATAAGTCTTTATTCTGAACTTATATTTATTTATTTATTGTATCTCCAAATGCATACTTTTTAAAGTTTTATTATTTTTTATTTTTATTTTACAATTTTGGTATATCTTTATCTTTTTTTATAATAATACCCCCCTTATAAATATATTATAAGGGGGGATAGATTGAATTAAAGGGTTTAAACACCAATGTCTTGGTATTTATTAGGTAACTATAAATTAGAGATTATCTCTTTTGCAGTATCCATTTCTAGTAATTTATTTGCATATTGTTTTGCATCATCATAATTTGATTCTAAAATAACTTTTTTAACTCGTGGGATAGACGTTGCACTCATAGAAAACGCATCTAAACCAAGTCCTAAAAGAAGTTTTGTTGCTTTATTATCTCCAGCAAATTCACCGCACATAGATACAGTTATACCTTCAGCATGGGCTCCTTCTATTGTAACTTTTATTGCTTCAAGTACAGCTGGATTATATGTATCATATAAATCGCTAATAATTTCATTCCCTCTATCTACTGCAAGAGTATATTGAGTTAAATCATTTGTTCCAATTGAAAAGAAGTCAACTTCTTTAGCAAAATATCTTGCTCTAAATGCTGTTGCTGGTGTTTCTACCATTATTCCAACTTTAATTTCTTCATCAAATTCTATATTTTCTTTTCTCAATTCTTTTTTACACTCTTCTAATATTTTTTTACTTTCTCTGACTTCATCCAAAGAAATTACCATAGGTAACATTATTTTAATTTGACCATATTTAGAAGCTCTAAGGAGCGCTCTAAGTTGTGTTTTAAACATATCTTTCTCTTTTAGACATACTCTAAGAGCTCGGTATCCTAAAAACGGATTCATTTCTTTAGGTAATTTTAAATATGAGAGTTCTTTATCCCCGCCTATATCCATAGTTCTTATAGTTACAGGCTTACCTTGCATTTTTTCTGCTACTTCTTTATATGCAGCAAATTGTTCTTCTTCAGTAGGTAATTTATCACTATTCATAAATAAAAATTCTGTTCTATAAAGTCCTATACCTTCAGCACCATTTGCTAACACTCCTGTTAAATCTTTTGGACTTCCAATATTTGCCCAAAGATTTACTTTATGATTATCTATTGTAATAGCTTCTTTATCTTTTATTTTTTTTAACTCTTCTTTTTCTTCTAAAAACTCTTTTCTCAATTTAGAGTATTTATTTTTATTTTCTTCGCTTGGATTAACTATTATAAATCCGGTATTTGCATCTACTATTATTTCAGTTCCATTTAAAATTTTATCAGTAATTCTAGCTACACCAACAACTGCCGGTATTTCTAAAGTACGTGCCATTATAGCTGAATGAGCTGTTTTCCCACCAATTTCAGTAATAAATGCTCCTACATTTTCTAAATCCATTTGAGCAGTATCTGAAGGTGTTATATCTTTTGCTATTATGATAGAATTTTTTGGTAAATTTGATAAATCTAAAATATCTACTCCTAAAATATTTTTTATCCATCTTTTACCAATATCACCTAAATCAGCAGCTCTTTCTCTTAAATATTCATCTTCTAATGCTGCTATCATAGCACAATATTCTTTTATTCCTTCATTTAAAGCATATTCAGCAGTATATCCTTCATCTTCTATTTTTTCTACTACTTCATCAAAAAGTTCTTCATCTTCTAAAAGCGTTATATGACCATCAAAAATAGCCGCTTTATCATCACCCATTTTTATTTTAGCTTTTTCTCTAATAGCTTCTAATTGAATTTTAGTTTTTTCTCTACCTTCTAAAAGTCTTTGTTTTTCTTCATCAAAAGTAATATTACTTATTTCTTTTATATCAAGCTCTACTTCTTCATAAAGAAAAACTTTACCTATAGCTATACCTGGGGAAGCGTCTATCCCTTTAAAAAATTTTTCCATACTCTCTTCTCCTTAAAAATTAATCTTTTAAGTTAGCTAATACCTCAGCTAATTTCTCTACAGCTTGCTTAGCATCATCTCCAGTAGCCGTCACTGTCACTTCTGTTCCTTTTTTTATTCCTAATGATAAAATTTTTAATAAAGATTTTGCTTTTACTTCTTTTCCATTTGCTGATAAAGTAACTTCTGAATTAAATGATTTTACCTCTTTTACAAATTCATTCGCTGGTCTTGTGTGCATTCCTGTTTCATTTGTTATTATTACTGTTTTACTCGCCATAATTACATACCTCCATATTTAATAATTTTATTTTTGTTTTGTGTTTTTTCAACACACTGTTCTATTTTAGTTTTATAAGTGCTATTATAATGTTTTTTGATTAATATAATAATAATATTTTTTTATAAAAAAGTCAAGTTTTTTTGAAAATAAATGAGCCTTTTTATTTAAAAAAATATTTTTTGTAGACAAATTTATTGTTTTTAAAGGTTTTTTTATGGTTTTTAAATTTTTATTTTTTTTTAAAATTTTTTTCTTGATTGACATAGAAAAATATTTAAGATAAAATATTTGTATAGAATCTGAGGTGAGAATTTTGAAAAAAAACAATAATCTATTAAGTAAAGAAAGATTTGAAATAATCAAACCTTTTTTAGATAAAGAAAAAAATCTAATCGATGTAAGTCGTGAATCATTAGTTCCATATAGTACTTTAAAAAGATGGGTTAGCGCATATAAAAAAGATGGTATAATGGGATTAGAAAGAACTGTAAGAAAAGACAAAAATAGTTTTAGAAGTGTAGATAAAGAAATTTTAGATTACTTAGCTTTTTTATATCAAACTGAATCTAATTTAAAAATTTTAGATGCACATAAAAAACTAAATAAATTTTTAAAAAGTTTAGGTAAAAAAGAAATAAGTTATGATACCGTTTACCGTATTATAAATAATTTAGATCCTTTTGTAAAAAAATATGCTTCTAAAGATATAAAGTCTAAATATTCAAATCAAATTTTTGAATTTTATTCAAAACAATTAGATATCGATATCTATGATTGTTTGTCTAATAACTATAAAAAGCCTTTTTTACATATTATATTTGATAATTATTCAAAAGCAATTTGTAGTTATTATTTAACTTTCGAAGAAGCTAAATTCAATGATGCTCTATCATTACTTCGTTCAGCTATTTTAGCAAATGAATCAAATTCTTTTTTAATATACGGAAAACCCGAAGAATATATTTTAAATAATTTTAAAATACAACACAGAGAATTGATAGAAACTATAAAAAAAGATTTAAAAATTGATATCAATTTTATCACTTCACAAGAAGAAAAAATGAAAAAATTTTTTCAAGATTTAAATAATATCTTTTTAAAAGATTTAAAATTAAATAGTAAAGAAGAAATAACTTTTTTAAAATTTGATATAATAATAAAAAAATATATAAATGAAATTTATAATTTTAATAAAAGTGAAAAATGGGAAAAAAATTTAGAAAGAATAGAAATCATTACAAAAAAAGATTATTTAAATGCTCTTCTTCAGCCAATTGAAAGCACTAGAAAAATCAATAATGGTATAATTAGATATCAAACTTATATTTATAAACATAAGTTATTAAACTTATACACCGGAGAAAATGCAAATATTATAATCAACCCATTTGATCTTAGTAAAATAAAGATTTTTATTGAAAACATATATATATGTGATGCAGAATGTGAAGATTTAATTAATATTAAACCAACTATTTACCAACTTAAATATCTTGGAGATAATTAATGAAAAATTATAAATTTTTTCAAAATAAAAATTGTGAATATTTCCCTTGTCATAAAGATGTCGCACAAGAAAACTTTAATTGTTTATTTTGCTTTTGTCCTTTATATTTACTTGATAAAAAATGTGGTGGAAATTATAAATATATTAATAACATAAAAGATTGTAGCAACTGTAATGTCCCACATATAAAAGGAAATTATGATTTGATTTTGAACATATTAAAAAGAGAGGTTTTTTAAAAAACTCTCTTTTTAATATGTTCAAAATAGTTTATATTCTTTAGAGATAGCAATATATGCTTTTACTCCGTTAATTAATATCTCTTCATCAAAATTGAATTTACAATTATGTAATGGTTTGTCATAACCCTTTTCTTTATTTTCAGTACCTAAAAAGAAAAATTGTCCTGGAATAGTTTCTTGATAATATGCAAAATCTTCTGCAAGCATTATAGCTCTTATTTCTTCATACTTTAAGTCACTATTTTTAATAGCATTATGAAATCTACTATATAAATTTTTATCATTAATAACTGCTGGATAAAGGGGCCTTAAATCAGTTTTTATTTCTATTTCAAAAGCTTTTTCAAATCCTTTATTAATTTCAGAAATTCTATTTTTTATAATTTCAAATACTTCTTTATTAAAAAATCTCATCGTCCCTTCTATTCTGGTATGTTCTGCTATTATATTTCTTGCTGTTCCACCTTCTATTTTACCAAATGTAAGTACAGCATTTTCCATAGGAGAAATATTTCTAGAAATAATACTTTGATATGCTTCAATAAGTTTTGAGGTTATTATAATAGTATCTATGGCAGTATGTGGCATAGCACCATGCCCACCTTTTCCATATATATCTATATCTATTTCAGCTGTAGCAGACATAAATTCTCCAGATTTTGATGCTATTACTCCTTCTTTTATATTTGGAAATAAATGAAGTCCAAATATTCCTTCTACATTATATTTATCAAAAATTCCTGTTTCTACAATATTTTTTGCTCCTCCAGGCCCTTCTTCTGCAGGTTGAAATATTAATAAAATATTTTTTTTAAATTCTTTTATACTGGATAAATATTTAGCAAATCCCAGCATAATAGACATATGCCCATCATGACCACATGCATGCATTTTCCCTTTGTGAATACTCTTAAATTCTATATTATTTTCTTCTTCAATATTTAATGCATCTATATCTGTCCTAAATGCTATTGTTGTATCTTCTTTACCTTTTATAAATACATATAATCCTGTTTCGCAAATCTCTTTTACTTCAAATCCATATGATTTTAATGTATTTTTTAAATATTCAGATGTTTTAAATTCTTCAAAACCTGTTTCTGGTATGGTATGTAATTTTCTTCTATGATTTTTTACCTCATTTTTTATTTCTTCAAGCATTCATACTCCCCCTTATTTTGCTTTTTATAATATTAAAAAAATAATAACATATTTTATCTTTTTATACAAATAATTTAGCATTACAAACTTATATGAAAAAAATAAAAGAGTGTATTGTTATACACTCTTTTATTTTCAAAAGCTTTTTTTAAGTAGTTTTATTTTAATAAAGCTATTTAAAAGAAGTTTTTATTTTGATATTGCATCTACCGGACATTTTTTTACGCATAAACCACAACTAACGCATTTTCCAGTTATTTTATAAGCTATTTCTGTTTTTTCAATAGCTTCTTTTGGGCATATTTTTTGACAAAATCCACATTCAATACATGTATGTTCATCTATTATATACATATTTACCTCCTATGCCACTTTTTTATTTGATTTTTTTAATTTTAATTCATTTATTAATCCTGTACTATATCCCATTGGACAAACTTGACACCAACTTCTTGGCTTAAACATTAAACCTAATAATACACTTATTATTGACGATGCTAACATAAATCTAAATATTGCAAATCCAATTTTTTTAGGATTTCCGCCTGAATGATACATAGAAAAACTAAGCATACCAATCATAATAAATAGTATCATATTTTTAAACCATTTTTTTCTCATAAATTTTGGTGTATTATTGTTTAATGAGAATTCTCCTAAGAATTTTCCTAAAAATGATCCTCTTGGACAATAGTGTGAACAATGAATCTTTCCATGTCCTTTAAAAGCATGAAATAACGGAATTGTCATACAAGCTAACCCTAGCAATCCAAAATGATAGTCAACTATTCCTAATGCAAAAAATGCAAAAATTAATACCCAACTCCACTCCTGATGATTCTTTTTCTTTAATAATTTCTGCCTCATATCTACCTCCTAAAACATATTATATTTTTTTAATATGTTTTATATTATATTAGTTTTTTATAATATGTCAAGTTTAATTTAATTATTTTTTTATATTGTTAACTATGCTTACACATCGTTCGATAAATATTCATTTTTTCGATTTTAGAATTTTTAAATGTATAAACATCAAAAAATATTTGCATTTTCCCTTTCAATATAATATAATTAATTTAAATTTGTAATAATTACAATTTTAGATAATAAATTTTTTTTGTTTAAAGGATTCATTAAAAATAATTATTAAATTACTTATGAAATTAAATTTTCTATAAATAATAAAGGGGGAAACAATATGAAATTAGGAATGATTGGACTTGGAAAAATGGGAAGTAATATGGCTAAAAGATTAATTAATTTTAATCATGAAGTAGTTGTTTATGATGTAAATATCGATAATGTAAATTCTCTTAAAAAGTATGGTGCTATTGCAAGTAATTCTATTGAAGAATTAATAAACTTATTACCCGAACAAAAAATTATATGGGTAATGGTTCCTGCCGGTGAAATTACTGAAAATCTTATTAATAAATTATCAAACTTATTAAGTAAAAATGATATTATCATCGACGGAGGTAATTCTAATTATAAAGAAAGCGAAAGAAGAGCAAGCTTTTTAAAAGAAAAAAAAATTGAATTTGTTGATGTAGGTACAAGTGGTGGAATATGGGGATTAACCGAAGGATATTGTCTTATGGTCGGTGGAAAAAAAGAAGTTTTTGAAAAAACAGAACCTCTTTATAGATCTTTAGCTCCAGAAAATGGTTATATCTATACTGGTCCTAGTGGTTCTGGACATTTTGTTAAAATGGTTCATAACGGAATAGAATACGGAATGATGCAAGCTTATGCTGAAGGCTTTGAATTATTACATTCGAAAAAAGAATATGATTTAGATCTGCATGAAATATCTAAAGTGTGGGATCACGGAAGTGTAATTCGTTCTTGGTTGCTTCAGCTTATTTCAAATATTTTCGAAGATAAAGATTATATAAAAGATATTAGAGGATATGTCCCTGATTCTGGAGAAGGTAGATGGACTGTAGAAGAAGCTATTTCACAAAGTGTTTCTATGCCTGTTATTACTTTATCTTTAATGCAAAGATTTCGTTCAAGAAAAGAAGAAACTTTCTCTGATAAAGTTCTTGCTGCACTTAGAAATCAATTTGGTGGACACGAAATTAAAAAGGGGGATAAGTAATGAAAATAGAAGATATTTGTGAGCTTGATGTAAAATTTAAAGTAGATGATTTTATATTAATTATATTCGGTGGTGCTGGTGATTTAACAAAAAGAAAGTTAATTCCATCTATTTACAACTTATTTTCTCATAACTTCTTAAATTCTAACTTTAAAATAATTGGTTTTGGTCATCCTTATAGAAAAGGTTCTTACCATGATTTTATAAGAGAATCGATTGATGAATTTGTTAATGATAAATCAGATAATATAGATGAATTTATTAACCATTTTGATTTTATAACAGCCGAATTTGACGATAATAAAGCTTTTTTAAAAATGATAAATAATATAAACAAAGAAATTCATGAACATATAATTTTTTATTTTGCTACACCTCCATTTTTTTCAAAAATGATTATTAAAAATATTGGTGAAAACAAAGATAAATTTAATGATTTTAAAAAAACAAGAGTTGTAATGGAAAAACCTTTTGGTGAAAGTAAAGAATCTGCAAAAAATTTAAATAGTCTTTTACACAACTATTTTGAAGAAACACAAATATATAGAATAGATCATTATTTAGGAAAAGAAACAGTACAAAATATATTATTTTTTAGATTTAGTAACATTATTTTAGAACCTATTTGGAATAGAAATTATATTGACCATATACA
The DNA here is from genome assembly GCF_004365575.1 of Hypnocyclicus thermotrophus. Taxonomy (NCBI): domain Bacteria; kingdom Fusobacteriati; phylum Fusobacteriota; class Fusobacteriia; order Fusobacteriales; family Fusobacteriaceae; genus Hypnocyclicus; species Hypnocyclicus thermotrophus. Next base: position 241,928 of record NZ_SOBG01000001.1, on the reverse strand, counting down.
AATAACAGTTTCTGAAAGTATTGGAATAGAAGGTAGAGGTCGTTTCTACGAAAAATCAGGAATAATTAAAGATTTTGTTCAAAATCATATTATGCAGTTAATATCATTAATCTCAATGGAACCCCCAGCAGATTTTAATGCAAATTCTATAAGAGATGAGAAAGTTAAAATTTTAAAATCTATACGTAAAATGGATGAAAAATATATAAAAGATAATATAATTCTTGGGCAATACTCAAATAATGAAAATATTGCGGGATATAGAGAAGAAGAAAATGTAGATCCTAATTCTAAAACACCGACTTTTTTTGCAGGAAAATTTTATATAGATAATTGGCGTTGGGCTGATGTACCTTTTTATATTCGAACTGGAAAAAGACTCCCTGAAAAAAGTACTGAAATTTATATAAAATTTAAAGAACCACCTTTAAAACTAATTAATGACCATTGTAATTTTTATGATTCGAATTCTATAATATTTAAAATTCAACCAAATGAAGAAATCTGTATGAATATAAATATCAAAAAACCTGGTATTGGAAATGTAGTTCATTCTACTTTTATGAATTTTAACTATAAAGAAATTTTTGAAATTAATAAGTTAACTGAGTATGAACGTTTATTAATTGACTGTATAGACTCTGATCTTACTCTTTTTGCTAGACAAGATGAAATAGAAGAGATGTGGGAAATTGTAGATCCACTTTTACATTTATGGGCAGAAAATAAATTACTACCTAAACAATATCCGGCTGGTAGTTGGGGACCTTTTGATTCTATAAAAATTATTGAAAAAGACAATAGACATTGGAGGAAATAAAATGAATAAAATAAATATAGGACAGGATTTAAATAATTTATCTCAAAAATTAGTGAATTATTTTTTTAAAATTTATCTTAATAAGCCTTTACTTAATATTGCTCTATCAGGAGGTAATACTCCAAAAAAATTTTTCCAATTACTTTCTGAAAAAAAAGAAATTAATTGGAATAATATAAATATCTTTATTGTAGATGATAGACATGTGTCCCTTGATTCAAATGATAGTAATTATAATCTAATAAAATCTTCCCTCATAGATCATATTAATATTCCAAAAGAAAATTTTCATTTTATTCCATATCTAAAAACATTAGAAGAAAGTAAAGAATTTTATGAAAATGATATAGTTAAATTTTTTAACTTATCAGAAAATGAATATCCTAATTTTGATTTTATATTATTAGGTATAGGAAATGATGGGCACACAGCTTCATTATTCCCTGAAAATTTTAATCAAAATAGTATAGAAATAACTACAGTAGCTAAAAATATAAATAGAATAAATTATGATAGAGTCTCTTTAGATCTTCAAACTCTAAATAATAGCAATTACATTGTATTTTTAGTATCTGGAAAAAATAAAAAAGAAATACTACAGAAAGTTTTAAAAAAAGATAAAAAATATCCCGCGAGTTATATAAAAGCTAAAAAAGAGTTAATTTTCTTTGTGGATAATGCAGCATACTAAAAGGTATAAAACATTTTGAGAACTAGTACATTTATTAGTTCTCTTTTTAAATTTATAAAATTTATAAAAATTTTCAAAAAATAGAAAAACCCTCTTCTTAAACGAAAAGGGTTTAGAGAGATGGTAAACTGCGTTTCCGCAATTTGTTTGCAGCAATAAAATTATAATATATATTTCCTTTGTTGTCAAGAAATATTAAAAGATATTTTCTTTTAAAAAGTTTGTTTTTCGTATATTTTTTTCAAAAAAAATATTTTTTATTTCAAATGAGAAACATCAGATAACAATTTTATTTCAAAATCATTATTATAACTAAATATAGATAAACTTGTATTTTCTATACTATCACCGTTCCAAAACTCTTTTAATTCATATTTATTAATAATATTTATAAAAGCTTGTATTGTTACTTCGTGACTTACTACTAATATTTGTTGATTTTTATGTTTTTTTACAATTTCTTCAAGAAAATTTCTACATCTTTCTAATAATTGTTGAAATGTTTCCCCTTGATAAATAATAGGATTGTAATTTTGAGGATTATTATAATGATCGTCCCATTCTTTACTATATTTTTTTTTAATTTCATCTATTTTAAGTCCTTCAGCTATCCCAAATCCCATTTCTTTTAATTCATCACGTAAAATAATCTCTTGTTTTTTATAATTACTCTCTCCCAAGATATTTTTTGTTGTTTCTACTGCTCTTGATATTGGTGATGAGTATATTGCGTCAAACTTTATATCTTTTAAACGTTTCCCTAACAATTTTGCTTGTTCTATCCCTTCTTTTGTTAATTTTGATTCATGTTGACCTTGTATTATTCCTTTTTCATTCCAGTCAGTTCTCCCATGTCTTACTAAATAAATTTCTAACATTTATTTCCCCCTTAGTTAAATCTTAATAATTTTTTACTAAATTTTAATTTAAAAATATTATATATGAAAACATTTATTTTTTCAAGAAATTTTAAAATAATTTTATTTTTGTAATAATTACATTTTTACTTGCTAAATTTTTTTTAGCAAAAAAACTTACTTGATTTTATTATTTTTAAATGTTAACCTGTTTATGAGGTGATAATATGTTTTTTATAGGATTTTTTGCTGGAATACTTACTACTTTTCTAATTATAACTATTTTTTTTATTGTTTTAAATGTTTTTTATAAAAATAAAGAAAAAGTGGAAATATATGATAGAGTAAACGTTAATGATGATAAAATAAACAAAATAATTAAAGACGCTAAAAAAAATATGATATTTAATAAAAATTTTAATTTAAAACAAAATTTATTTTATTTTAAAGATAATATATTTGAACTTATAAATAAAATTTCAAAAGAGTATTTTCCCTCTTCACAATATCACTTATATGAACTTACTTTAGAAGAATTTTTATATCTTAATATTCATATTTCAGAAAAATTAATAAAATTATTAGATACTCCTACATTTAAATTATTAAAAAAAGTTAGAATTTCTCAAATATTATACTTGAATGATAGTAAAAATAAGTTTTTAGAAATTCCGTTAATAAAAAAAGCTAATAAACATAAATTAATTAATAAATTGCAAAAAACTTGGATGACTTTAAATATAGCAAATCCTAGGTACTGGACATTTAGAATTTTAAGAAAAACAACTATACTTTCATTATTAAGGTTTTTAGCGTATAAATCAATTAGTATAGTAGGAGAAGAAGCCAATAATATTTATTCCAAAAATTTTAAAAATACATCTTTTAACTTAAAAACTAAGAATGAAAACCAGTAAAACCAAAAAATATCATAGATATTAAACTAATAACCAGGGTATATATAAGCTCTGGTTTTATTAATTTTGATTTATAATCAATATAATCATATAAATTTTGTATTACATAAAGTGAAACTCCTATAAAAAATGTATTCAAAATAGCATATATTATAAGTGCTAAAAAAGTATACTCTTTTATAGTTAAATATAAAAATATTGTGTAAAGTAGAATAATATTTTTATATTCACTCTTATTTTTAAATAAAATTTCATACACCATTGTAGCTATTAAACTTATTACTAATATATTTATAGCAAAAGAGTTAATCTTAAATAACTTTACTATCCCATAGCTAACAACATTTGCGAGTAATATATTTATAAAAAAAATTTTTAAGAATTCTTTTATATTTTTTATTTTAGAAAATATTTCTATCCCCACAAAATATTTAAATATAAAGTTATTAAGTAAAAGTCCTATTAAAAATAATTTTATCGTTAAAACTATCATAAACTATCACCTTTTGAATTCATAAATATAAAAATAAATACAAGTAAAAATAATCCTCCTGCACTGTAAGTTAAAACTAGTGAACCCTCAAATTTTGTTAAAATTGTTTTATTAAAAATTTTACCGTATGAAAAAAATTCTCTTATAATTCCTAAAAATAAAAATAAAAATATATTTTTTATAAAATATTTTATCTCTAATTTATTTATATATTCCAAAGCTAAAATAACTGTAAAATATAATATTGCCATATATTTTGCATCTATATACCAACTAAAATTCATATAATCTAAAAAAAGATAAATAAAACTAATCAATATAGATACTGCTATAAATATATAACTTTTTGTAATATATTTTTTTATAAAATAACTATATATAAACACTATTAAAAATAAAAATAAACTAAGGATAGCTGCAAAACTATTTACAGTTCCAACTGCAAGAACAGCTATCGGATAAATAAATATTGTATCCAAATCATTTCCTCCTTTTTCATCTTAAAACTTTTAAAAATCTATCGGTTCTAAATCTAAAAAATCTACATCCTCCATTTCTAAAGAATTTTTTCCTATTAATTCATCATAACTTTCAAGTACTTTTATAATAGTTTTATAAGAATTTAAATATGTAAAGGTTGCTCCTGTCATTGCATCCACTTTTTTATTAAAAATATAACTAGAATCTCTGTTTATCCATAAATTTTTCCATTTTTTACTAGCTACATATGATCCTAAGCCTTCTGTTTCATTTTGAGAAAGTACTTCTAATCTTTTTATTCTTCCTTCTATATCCAAGGCTAATAAAAATTTAATCATATTTTCACTATAGCCCTTACTTTCAAAAATAGTTATGTATCCAACTATTTGATTTTCCAATTCTATTGGAACAAATGAATAATCTCCTTTTATCTCTATTTTATCAGAAGTTTTAGCATTTTCACCATAAATTTCTTTAATAAATTTTTGTTTTAAACGATTTTCTTTTTTTATTTTAATTTTTTCTATCATATTATCAGTTTTATTAATTATAATAACAGATGATATTACGACTATTATAATTAAAAAAATAGTTTTAATCTTTTTCATGTTTTTTTCTCCTCCAAAACTTCTAGATAAAGTATGTTTATTTATTGTTGGAACTAAAATATTAGCTAATAATATTGCAAAAGTAATCCCTTCTGGATTTGATGTAAAATCTCTAAAAACATATACAAATAAACCTATAACAATTCCATATATAATAAGTCCATTATGAGTATATGGTGAAGATACCATATCAGTAGCCATATATACACTTGCAAATATTACTCCGCCAAGAAATAAATACATAATATCTCTTCCTGAAATAACATATAAAATTCCTAACGTTCCTAAAATTGATATAGGAGTTCTTAACTTAATATGCCCTTTATATTTCAAATAAATCATTCCTAATATTATTGCTAAAATTGATACTTCTCCAATAGATGTAATTCTTTTACTACTTCCTATTAAAATATCTTTATAAAAACCTAATTTACCATTAAAAAATGTAAATATTGTTTCACTGCCTATATATTTCAATTGTGGAATAATAGAAGCACCTACTGTAGTATCAATATAATTATAACTATATTGTGGATAAGATATCATAATATATAATCTACCTAAAAGGGCTGGATTAAAAGGATTATTACCTACGCCTCCAAATATCATTTTCCCTATAAATATTGAAAATACACTTCCATAAATAACCACATGATATGGAATACTTATAGGTAAAGTAAAACAAAATAACATAGCTGTAACTATACTACTTCCATCAAATACTTGATTTTTAAGTTTAAAACTTTTTGTAATTAAAAATTCTGTAAATAAAGACGTAATAATTGAGATTAGTAATATATATATAACTTTAACTCCATAGATATAAATAGCTGCTGTTAACACTGGTAAAAGTGCAATAACTACATCGTACATTGTTGATTCCATTGTATAATTTGTACGAATAAATGGAGCAATTGATTTTATATTATTTTTCATTGTTCCCCCTTAATTATTTTTATAATTTACTCCCGTCCAAATAGCTTTCATAAGTGGTTGATTTACAGGACAAATATATTGACAACATCCACATTTTATACATTTATTTAATTCATACTCATTCATTTTTCCTAACTGATTTCTTCTATAATATTCAACATATTTTAAAGGAATAAGATTCATTGGACAAACATCTACGCATCTCCCACATGATATACACTCTTTTTCTGGATATATATTTGCTTCTTTTTTAGATATAGCAATTACACCATTTGTCCCTTTAATAATCGTAGAGTTTTTATCTATTTCTACTCCCATCATCGGTCCGCCTAAAAATTTTTTATAAACTTTACTTTCATTAATTTTACAATATTCAAGCAACTCCTTTATATCTGTTCCTATTGGTACAAGTAAATTTTTAGGTTCTTTTATAGCTTCTCCACTAATTGTAACAACTCTTTTAGTAAGAGGTTTATTATTAAAAATCGCATTATAAATTGCATAACAAGTAGAAATATTAAGTACAACAATATTTTCATCAATAGGAAGTGTTTTTATCTCTTTATTAAATATACTTTGAATAAGTTGCTTTTCTGCTCCTTGCGGATAAATTGTTTTTAATTTTTTTATTTTATATAACTTTTTTTTATTTGAATTTTCTAAAATTTTTATGGCTTCATGTCTGTTTTTTTCTATTCCTATTATTATATGTTTTATATTAAATAACTTTTTTATAAATTCCAGTATCTTAATAATCGAATTATATTTTTCTATTATTACTCTATTATCTGCATTTAAATATGGTTCACATTCTGCAGCATTTATTACAAGATTTTCTATTTTTTTCCCATTTGGAATATTAAATTTTTTATAGGTAGGAAACATCGCTCCCCCCATTCCTACTATTCCATATTCTTTTAATAAATTTATAAATTTATTTATTGTGTCAATTTTGATTTTTTTATTTTCAACTTTATTTTCTTCATAATCATTTTTTATTTCAATAAAACCTTCAGTAATTTTTTCTATTTTTCCTGAAATAGAAGAATGTATGTTAGGAGAAAAATTTTCTATCGCTATTACCTGTCCACATAATATCTCTTCTCCTTCTTTAACAATAGGAAAAGCTTTTGTTCCTATATGCTGTTTTAAAGAGATTTTAACTCTTTTTGGAATAAAATTTTCTATTTTTTTATTTTCTGTTAATTGTTTTTTATCTTTAAGATGTATACCTATATATTTTCTATTCATCTTTCCTCCATAAATGTAAATTTTTCTATTCAGACTAACAATTCCTTTTATTCTATTTTATATTGTAATCCTAACATAAAAAATTATTATTTTCAATTCTTTATAATATTGATAAAAAAATAGAAATTTTAATATTTTTATGGTATGATTTAAATGTAAAAATTTTAAAAAGGAGTGAATAACATGAAAAAAAAGATAATAATTTTATTATTAATATTATCTAGTATTACTTTTGCTAATATTGATGGACTAGGAGGAGCTTCTTTAAATGAACATCAAACAATTAAAGTTTATAATAATTTAGTTAAAACTGCTAAATTAGCTATTAAAAAGAATGATTTTTTTGTCAAAGAAGAGATTTATGATAATATTGAAAACTTTATTAATATAGTTAATTCGTATAAAAACAAATCAGGTCATGCTACTGAAAAAACTAAAAAGATGATAAATAATCTTAATAAAATAATTCTAAAATTAGAAACAATTGATGGTTTAGGCGGTGCCTCTATAAATCAAAAGTCAATGGTTGAAAGATATAAAAAAACAATTACTCTTGCTGATAAAGCGATAAAAACAGGAAAAAACAAAAATATAGCTAAAAGAGAAGTAAATGATTTATTAGATTTTATTACTAAGTGGAAATCTTCTCAAAGTAGTGGTGCAAAAAAATATTTAAATGATTTTGAAAAAACTCTTAAAATGAAGTATAATAAATTATAATAAAAAAATTTGTTACATTCTTTTTTAGTGCGCTATTAAAATAAAAATAAATCATTGAAAATATTAAGTTAATGTATGTTTATAATTTTACATAAAAATAGGTATTTAAGTACCTATTTTTTAATTTTATAAATAAGGTATTTACTATTAAAAAAACTAATTGACAAAACTATAAAATAATGATATTATATTTTTGCTCGCGAGGGTGGCGGAATTGGCAGACGCGCTAGACTTAGGATCTAGTGTCTACGACGTGAGGGTTCAAGTCCCTCCCTTCGCACCATAGATTATAAATATAAACTATCGAGTTATTCGATAGTTTTTTTATTTTGAATATAACTATTTTAGTATATGTGAACATCTCTTAAAAATCTAGGAAAAATCCTAGATTTTTTTATTTAATAACTATAAATTTTATTAAAAATCATTGACTATATAAAAAAAATAGAGTATATTTTTATTAATATAAATTTATTTGAACGTTCAAAATTTAAAAAGAGTTTAAAAAGAGGTGGTAAACTAATGGAAAAAATTATCTTTAAAAATGAAAAAAATCAACTAAATATCTTATTTTATAATGAAAATATTGTTAGATTTGTATATGGGGATTATATTCCTAAAAAAAATATTACAGATGCAGTTATTTTAGAGCCTACTAAAATAGAATTTACTAAAGATAAGAATAAAATATATACTAAAAATTTTGATATTATTATAAACAATAATTTAACTATTAAAATTTTAAATAAACAAGATGAAATTTTATTAGAAGATACAAAAATAGAATTTAAAACACATGAAAAAATAAAAAATAAACTTGAAAATACAGAATCTTTAGATAGTGTATTAAGCGAAAGAGATTTAGAAATAATTAATCCTATAAAGGTTGAGAGAAAGGTTACTTTTGAAAAAGGTTTTTATGGATTAGGAGAAAAATATGGTTTTATTAATTTAATAGATAGGGATACATACAACTGGAATACAGATGTTTTAGGAGTTACTACTATGCATAATTCTGCTCAAAGAGCTTATCATACATCTATACCATTTTATATCGCTACTGATGAAAGCAAAAGTTATGGGATATTTTATGATACTTCATATAAAACATATTTTGATTTTAAAAAATTATCCGAAAATGTAGTTTATAAAGCTGATGGTGGAATCCTAGATTATTATTTTATTTATGGAAAAAATATTAAAGATGTTGTTCAAAATTATTCCAATTTAACAGGAACTTTAAAATTACCTAGAAAAGACTTTATAGGTTTTCAACAATGTAGATGGAGTTATATGAATACAAAAGAAACTCTTGAAATAGCCAAAAAATTTAGAAAAAATAATATCCCAGCAGATGTTATATATTTAGATATTGATTATATGGAAAATTATAAAGTTTTTACTATTGATTCAGAAAATTTTAAAGATTTTAAAAATATGGCTAAAGAACTTCATAAAATGGGATTTAAATTAGTTGTAATTATTGATCCTGGTGTAAAAGTAGAAGATAGTTATAAAGTATATGAAGAAGGAATTAAAAATGATTATTTTATAAAAGACAAAAATGGTGAAGTATATATAGGTAAAGTATGGCCTGGTGATAGTAGTTTTCCTGATTTTTTAAGAGATAAAGTAAGAAAATGGTGGGGAGAATTACATAGCAATTTAATAAAAATTGGAGTAGATGGATTTTGGAATGATATGAATGAAATAGCAGATATGTCTAATGATACTAAAACATTACCAGAAGATTCATATCATATTGACGATAATGGTATTAAAAGATATCAAAAAGAAGTACACAATTTATACGGTCATTATGAAGCAATTTCTACATATGAAGGAGTTAAAAAGCTTCAAAATAAAAGACCATTTATATTAACACGAGCAGCTTCAGCTGGAACTCAAAGATTTTCTTCATTATGGACAGGTGATAATTCATCTGTATGGGAGCATTTAGAAGGAAGTATACCTATGCTTCTAAATTTAGGACTTAGTGGCTATAGTTATGTTGGATCCGATATTGGTGGTTTTATAGATGATACAAATAAAGAATTACTTATTCGATGGACACAACTTGGTATTTTTTATCCTCTTTGTAGAAATCATAGTGTTATAAATTCTAGATATCAAGAACCATTTGCATTTGATAATGAAACTACTGAAATTATAAAAAAATACATAAAATTAAGATATAAATTTATTGATTATTTATATAATTTATTTAGAGAAAGTAGTATAAAAGGTAATCCAATACTCAGACCATTATTTTATCACTATCAAGAAGATATTGAAACACACAATATAAATGATGAATTTTTATTCGGTGAAAATATTTTAGTAGCTCCAATAATTAGACCAAAACAAAATAGAAGATTAGTTTATTTACCAAATGGGAAATGGATAAACTATTTTACAAAAGAAGAGTTTGAAGGAAATAATTATTATATAATGAAAGCTAATTTAAATGAATTATTATTATTTGTAAAAAAAGGTTCTATTTTAATTGAAAATAGTGAAATGAATTATATTTTTGAAAATAATGATAAAATAACGATTCATATTTATGCAGATGAAAATAATTTGAGTAAAGAGTTTTATTTTGATGATGGAATAAGTTTTGAGTATAAAAATGAAAAATATTCTATAATAAAGGTAGAAAAAATAGATAATTCAGTAAAAATAAGTAAAATAATTGATAATTATATATTACCTAAATTTGATTTAATAATACATAAAAAAAATGATATCATTAAATTTGAAAATATTCAATTTGATAATATTTATAATATATAGCAAAATTCTAATATAATCACATTATTAAAAAAGTTTTAAAGGAGTAACTATGTCTATAACAATAATTGATGTGGCAAAAAAAGCAGGCGTTTCTCGAACAACAGTTTCTAATGTGCTTAACCATCCTAAAAGATGTAGTAATGAAACTAAAAAAAAAGTGCTTGCAGCAATAAAAGAGCTTAATTATACTCCTAATTTTGCTGCAAAAACATTAGTAAATAAAACTTCTAAGCTTATTGGAATTATTTTACCTGAATACATTGATAATAATTTTCTTACGGGAAATCCGTTTTATAATACTATTATTGATGGTGTTAATTCTAAACTTACTTCATTAGATAACGAATATGATATTATAATAAATTATTTACACTCAAAAAAGAAAAAAGAAAATATTATCGAATGGGTTAATATGAGAAATATTGATGGATTAATTGTTATTGGAGAAATATCTAAAAATTATATAAAAAAAATAGAAAAAAGTAACATCCCCTGTATTTTTATTGACAACTATGTAGATTATCCAAAAAATAGCATTACTTTAAATATCGATGATAAATTAGGTGGCTATTTAGCAACAAAGCATCTTATAAAAAAAGGTTATCAAAAAATTTCATTTTGTAGTAGCAACCTAAAATCTAGTAAGGTAAATTCTCTAAGATATAAAGGCTATTTAGAGGCATTAAATAAATACAAGATAGACATTCCTATTGTTTTAGAAAGCAAAAATATTTTTTTTGATGCTGGAGTTGAAATAGCTAAAGAAATATTAAATAATAATATTGATGCAGTAGTATCAGTAAGTGATATTTTAGCTATTGGAATAGTAAAAGAAATAAGTAAATATAAAAAAATACCTAACGAATTTGGAATAGTAGGATTTGATAATATTAATATAAGCAATTATTACACTCCTTCATTAACTACTATAAATCAAGAAATTAAACATAGAGGAGAATTAGCTTTAGAATATTTAATCAAATTAATTTTAAATAAAAAATTTAATCCAAATATTCTCATAACAAATATAAATTTAATCGAAAGAGAATCAACTTTATTGTAAAATAAAAAAGCAGAAATTATTCTGCTTTTTCTAATTTTATTCTATAAAGTTTTGAATAAACTGGTCCATTTGGTGTAAGTTCACTTTTATAAAGCGAAATTGATTTTATTTTCGTTGTAATTTCTAAGTCAAAAGATTCAATAATTTTCATAATATTTTCTTCATCTTCTTTTGTAGAAATTTTTGTTCTAAGTAATGAAAAATGTGGCTTAAAATTTTTTACGTCTTTATCTTCAAGTACATAAGTATTAGTTATGTCAAATAATTCTTTAGCAATATTTTTTACTTTATCTCTGTTTTCTTTTATCCCTAGCCATACAATACTTTTTCCATCTTTTCTAATAAACATTGATAACTTTTCTCTTAATGAAATTCTAAATTCTTTTTTTTCTTTAAGAATTTTTTCAAAATTTTGAATAATTTCTAATGCTATTTTTTCTTCAGCATTTCTAAAAAATCTTAATGTTAAATGAAAATTATTAGCTTTCACATAGCTACCTTTAATCCCAAATTTTTTAAGCTCTTTTTGAAGTTTAATACACTCTTTTTTAAAATTTTCATCTACATCTAAAGCAATAAAACATCTCATGTTATCACATCCCCGTGTAAACTATAACAGATATATTTTATAATTTTTTTCACATTAAGTCAAGTATAATATTTATTCTTTAATATTTTAAAGTTTTAACTTTAATAACAATAGTTTTCTTGCAAAAACATTATATAATAAATTTATTAAATAAAAATTTAAATCCAGATATATCAATAAAAAAAGTTATTTGATATTACAAGTAAAAATCATATAAAATAAGATAATGCAAGTATTATAATAGTTGATAAAGAATAAATATTTATAATATTAACTATCGAAAGAATCTAATATAAATATATATTAAACATAGATAAAAAAAAATGTTGACAAAATAAGTAAAAAATAGTATTATTATAATATAACCTGTACACTTAACCTGCCCCTTAAAAAGACTTTGATTTTATCAAGGTCTTTTTTTCTTTTTAAATCAAATTTACTTTTTTGTTTTTATATATTATAATAAAAGTAAATTAATTTATGGGGGGTGATTTAGTGAAATATGAATTACTTACACCCGAGGAAAAACTAAAAAGATTAAGAAAACGATTTGGATTAAAACAACACGAAATCACTGGTGATGAAATTACTAGAAATTTAATTTCAATGATTGAAAATGGAAAAGCAAAGTTAACAAAAGAAAATGGTATAAAAATTGTAAATACCATTAATGGAATTTTAAAAAAAAGAAATATTAATATTTTTATCTCGCCTAGTGAATTGTTAGAATCACTTGACGAGCAAACAGATAAAATCTTTATTGACTATATTGAAAAATTTTCCTCTCATTCTACTGAAGAACTTGTTCAAGAAATAAATTCTTTTACTAAACATAAAAAAACTTTTCATTCTAAATTTATTTTATATACTAAAATTGCTGATTTTTATATTCTAAACAAACAATATTATTTAGCTGAAAAATATTGTTTTGAAATTATTGATTATGCTATAAAAAATGAAGATAGATCTTCGTTATATTTTTTTATAAAAAAATATGTCAACTTACTTTTAATTCAAAAAAAATATAATGAAATTTTTTATGTTTTTAAACTACTAGAAAGTTTACGTGAAACAAATTCTTTTTTTATAAAATATACAATATTATCCACAAAATTATATATTTATTATAAATTAAATGACTATAATAGTATCCTAAATATTATCGATGAAATAGATGATTTAATAAAAAATAATAAATTTAATTCAAATATACATATTTTTTATCTAATTTTATTTAAGTATTTTAAAGACGATAATAATTATACAAAATATTTTTCAAAATCTAAAAACAATAAATATTTTTCTATAATAAAAAATATTGATGATTTATCTGTTGAAGATAAAATTTTATATAATAAAAATAGTGTTACCGATTTTATATACTTATATTTTTTAAAGTCAAACAATTTTTCATTAAATAAAATTTCAATGAAAATTAAAAACTTGAACTTTTTTTATAATAAAATTGATTTGATTGATCATATTATTAAAAACAAAACTATTTCCAACAATAATTCAAAAAAATTTTTAGCTTTCCTTGAAAAAATAAATATTAACGAATCAATCAAAAATAATTATATGACAATAAAGCTATAGTTACTTTATTAAACTATAGCTTCTTTTTTATTATTAAATATTTGAAAATATATATATGGTATAAAAACCCCTCCCGAAAGAGCATTTCCAATAGTTACTGGAAATAAATTATTTAAAAATATGCTTTGTATTTGTATTGAATTGTCTAATAGCTTTGCTATTGAAAGTACATACATATTTGCAACTACATGTTGATATCCTGACAAAACAAAAAGCATTACAGGAAACCATAGTGCAAAAATTTTTGATATTAAACTTTTAGAACTAAGAGAAAGCCATACAGCTAAAGATACTAAAATATTACAAAAAAAACCACTCGCTACAGCTTCTATAAACGTTAATTCTAATTTATGGTGTGCCATGTTTACAGCAATATTGTACATATCGCTACTTTTATAAATACCTGCTAGCTTTGCAATAATTGCAATAAATATAGCTCCTATAAAATTTCCTATCCATACAATTATCCAGTTTTTTATTAATTTTTTTATATTTGTTTTTTTATTTAAAAATGACAATGTAATAAGATTATTACTTGTAAATAACTCTCCGCCTATTCCTACACAAAGCATTATCCCTACTGGAAATACTGCTGCTCCTAAAAGACCTGCTATTCCTTTATCAATTTTAATAATATTTTTTACTACACTCATATACCCAATGTATCCTAAAGCAATAAATATTCCTCCTAATACACCAAATAAAAAAGTATTCATTAGTGTACTTTTTGATTTTTTTTCACCCATTTTTACAACTTTAGAATAAGTAATATTATTTTCATACACTTTAAATATCCTCCTTTATATATTAAAATTATTTTTTTACCAAATTATAATAACATATTTTTCACAATTTTAAAATATTTTTATTAAATTTACCCCGAAAAATTTTATATGCTCATTTAATATTTATTTCTAGATTTTTTTTAAAAAAATTTATATAATATAAAAAAAAGAAAGGATTTTTTTATGAAAACAAATTATCATACTCATAATTTTAGATGTGGCCATGCTATTGGTGATGTAGATGATTACATAAAAGAAGCAATTAAACATAATTATAATATTATTGGAATATCTGATCATGGACCTTTACCTGACTACCTTTTTGATAGAATGACTTTAAAAGATTTTGATGATTATATAAAGGCTATAGATATTGCAAAATTAAAATATTCTATTAAAATATACAAAGGATTAGAAATAGAATATTTCCCTGAATTTATAAAATATTACAAATCTTTAAAAGAAAAACTTGATTATTTAGTACTTGGTCCACACTATATAATAGAAAACAATAATTTAATTTCTTCATGGGAAATTAATACAAAATCTAGGTTAAATCTTTATACTAAACAACTATTAGCAGCAATGAATACAAATTTATTTGATTTTATTGCACATCCTGATCTTTTTACAAACGCTAATACTACTTGGGATAAAGACTTTGAAGAAGCCTCTATTAAAATATGTAAAACCGCTAAAGAACTTAATATCCCTTTGGAAATAAATGCTAATGGTATAAGAAAAGGATTTAAGGATACTAATTTAGGCCCTCGATATAATTATCCACGATACGAATTTTGGGAAATAGCAAAAAAATATGAAGTAAAAGTTCTTATTAATTCAGATTGCCATACCCCTAAAGAACTACATGATGAAGCTGTAGAAAAAGCTTATGAATTCGCTAATTCTCTTTCTCTAAACATTATATATAAATTTCTATAATTTATTTTTAATAAAACTTATGCTATAATATAAAAAAAAATGGAGGTTAACTCAATGAACATTAAAAAAATTTTACTTTTTATTATTATGATACCTTTAATAGCCTGCTCTTCATTATCTACTAAAAACGAAAATAAAAATGATATTAGAGCTGTTATAAAAACTAATAAAGGCGATATTAATTTGTTTTTATATCCAGAGGCAGCTCCAATTGCTGTAACTAATTTTATTAATTTATCAATTAATGGATTTTATAATAATTTAACTTTTCATAGAGTTATAAGAGGTTTTATGATTCAAGGTGGAGATCCTAATGCAGATGGTACTGGTGGCCCAGGATATTCATTTGAAGATGAATTTGTTGATTGGTTAGATTTTTATAATAGTGGTATGCTTGCTATGGCTAATTCTGGCCCTAATACAAATGGAAGTCAATTTTTTATTACTGAAAATCCAGCTGATAGATTAAATAAAGTACATACAATTTTTGGTGAAATTGTGAGTACTTCTGATGAAAAAATTGTAAAAACAATTGAAAAAGGCGATAAAATTCTTTCTATAGAAATAAAAGGTGATTATAGTTGGCTATTTGAAAAATATGCTGATAGAATTGCTGAATGGAATAAAATATTAGAAAAAAATAATTTTTTAAAAAAAGAAAGAAGTGAAAATGAATAAAATTAATTATCAAAAGGAATTCGAAAAAATAATTAGTTCGTTTACTAGTAAGCCCAATTTATTATTACATTCATGTTGTGCTCCTTGTAGTAGTTATGTCCTTGAATATTTAAATAATTTTTTTAATATAACAGTTTTCTTTTATAATCCAAATATAAATATTGAAACTGAATATCAAAAAAGAAAAGAAGAACAAAAAAGATTTATAAAAGAATTTTCAAATAATGAAATTTCATTTATAGAAGGTGATTATAATATCCAAGATTTTTATTCTGCTATAAAAGGTGAAGAATTAAAAGGCGAAGGAAGTATTAGATGCAAAAAATGTTATACTTTTAGACTTGAGAAAACCGCTATTTTAGCAAAAAAAAATAAATATGATTATTTTTGTACTACTCTTTCGATTAGTCCATTAAAAGATTCTCAAGTTATTAATAAAATTGGACTTGAATTAGAAAACAAATATAATATTCCTTGGTTAAAAAGTGATTTTAAAAAGAAAAATGGCTATAAACGTTCTATAGAATTAAGTTGTGAATATAATCTTTATAGACAAAATTATTGTGGTTGTAGTTTTTCAAAACTAGAGGCAGAAAATAAAAATAGAGAGAACTAAAATAATTCTCTCTATTTTTTTCTTAAGCTCATATATTCATTATATTTAGTTTTAATTTTTTCTATTTGTACTTTTGTAAATCCATTTTCTAATAATATATTAAAATCAAAATCTTTAAGCTCTATTATATTTTCTAAATTTATACCTTTACAAAACTTTACAAAACTTCTATACCTAAAAAACACTTTACTTATTTTATCTCCATATTTTAAATATTCTATTGTTTCTTTATCAAATTTCTTTTCTCTGTAATCATTCAATCTTTCAATAACATTTTGTAACTTTGTTTCTGTTAGTTCAAACATAGATATATCATACTTTAATATATCATCAACATATATAAAATTTCTTAAAGCGCATTCTTTTTTAAACTTTTCAAATTTTCTCTCTGGAAAAAAATCATTAATCAAAATTTTAAAATTAAATTCTATCGTTTCAACATTTTTTATTTCTTCTGATAAAATTGTTTTACTTTCTTTTAATAAATTAAGCTCTATTTTAATTTTTGTATTTTCATTTTCTAATTCTTTTATTTTGTTATCTCTTTTTTTTATTTCTTGGTCAAGTTTATCCAATAAATTATTATCTATTTTAGTTGTATTTTGAATAGATTTTATTTTTTTATTCATCTCTTCCAATTCATTATATAACTCATTTATTTTTTCATCTTTTTGATGAATTACATCAATAAGCTCATTGCATTCATTTTTTAAATTTTCAATCTCTAATATATACTCTTCTTCTGAATAATTATTCCCTAAAATGTTTTGAATCATATTTTTTATCATCTTCAAATTAATTCCCTGCCTTTATAATTTTTTATTTAATTTTACCATATGTATATGATCTTTCCATTCATCATCAATTTTTAAATAATCTTTTGAATATCCTTCTAAAATAAAACCATTTTTTTCTAAAACTTTCATAGAAGCTTTATTTCTCGGTAAAACATTTGCTTCAATTCTATGTAAGTTTAAGTTATCAAAAGCAAATTTAATAATTTCATTTACAGCTTCACTCATATAACCTTTATTTATTTCATTTTTATCTAACTTATAACCTAAAAACGCATTTTGAAAAGCTCCTCGAATAATATTTGATAATGCTATAGAACCTATAATGTTTTTATTATCCCCCTTTTTTAATTAGCCAAAATCTATATTCATTATCATTTTTAAATGATTTTTTATACATTTTCAATAATTTTTTTTGATACCAAATTTTATAATATTCTTCATTTTTTTTGGTTCATACGGCTTAAGAAATTCTTTGTTTTTAATTAAATATTCTAAAACCTTTTTTACATTTATTTTATATGCAGGTACTAATATAAGTCTTTTTGTTTCTAAATACAATTTTTCCTCCAATTTTCCTTAATAAAATTATACAAATTTTTTTTATTTTTTGCAAATAAATTAATTTTTTTGCTTTTCTTTTAATTTTTGTTTACTAATATCTTCTAATTCTTCCCAGATTTCTTTATCTGATTTAAATTCATATATGGAATTCTCTGCTCTTTCAATAAGCTCTTCTTTTTCTACATCTCTTTCTTTTAGAACTTTTGTTCTTGTTTTTACTTTTGTATTTATATTACTATTTACTGTGTTTTCTGTTTTTTTCAAATCAAATTCATTAGATAAATCTTCTTTTAACTCAATTACTTCTAATTTTGGCTTTTCTTCTAGCTTTTCTTTTCCTTTTTCAATAGTTACTTTGATTTCTTGTGGTATTTCTTCTTTTGAAATTGAAGAATTTTTATTAATCATTATTAAAATAGAAATAAATATAATTAAAATAATAATTAAAAGTTTCGTTCTATTTAACATTTTATTTTTTGAAAACATCTTTTTTTTCTTAGCCATTTTTCCACTCCTAAACTATTCAAAAAAAATTTTATTTTAATTTTATTTTAAGAAAATAGAGGTAAACTTATATTGAATAGTCCTAATAAAACTTTTCATCATAATAACCTCCTTTTATGGCCCTCTTTTAAGAGGGCTATTTGTTTATTATTTTTTTATCAATACCATAAAGAGAATATACTCTTGTAAATGGTCTCCAAAATCTTCTCGGATCAAAATACTTCCCTTCTTCTATATATTTTTCAAGAAGTATAATTTTTTCAGCATAATTTTTTGATACTTGCTTACTTATTTCTTTACTTTTTAAATTAAAATTATCAATAGAACTACTATTTTCACTTCTTTTAGTTGTTATTCTTTCTATTTCAGCAGAAACACCTAAATATTTAATTACTTGCAATATAGCATTTTCTTCAGCTATTTTACTAGCAGTGTATTCATCATTAGAAAAATTAGATATCCCTACAAAAAGCTCATAAGTTTTATATTTATTTTCTATACTTTTTAGATTGTATGTCCAATCTGGTCTTTTAGAGGGAATTTGATTTTCAATTATATAATCATAAGCTTTCGGATTGGATATTATTTTTACTTTATTATTACTACATCCTATTATTATTACCAATAAAGTAAATAGCAGTTTATTTTTCATAAAAATACCTCTTTATATTATTTTGTTAATGCATCTAACTCCTCAATAGCTTTTTCCATAGCTTCTTTTGCTTCTGCATTTCTTTCAGTTCTAGATTTTTCTAATAACACCTCTTTTTGTGCCTGAATAATTCTATTTCTAGCGGAATTGAAATCTGTTTTCTCTACTCCATATAATACATATATTTTAAAATATTTTTCCCAAATTTGTTTTGTTGAATATCTTTCTCCCTCTTCTAAATATGTTTCTAATGTTTTTATTCCAGAAGCAAAATTTTTAGCTATTTGCGTTACTTTTTCTTGAGATGCTTCGGCTATATCTACATAATCTACTCCACTACTAGAAAATACTTTTTTTAAATTATTTTCTCCATAAGTTCCTAAATAATTTATTACTTTTTGTATAGCATCTTGTTCTGCTAGTTTTGTTGCATCTCTTTCATTCCCAGAATAAGCTGATATCCCTACAAATAATTCATATTCTGGAAAATCTTTTGCTGCTTTATAAACTGATGAGGTCCAACTAGGTTCATCTACTGGTCTAGTTCTAAGAATTTTAGTTTCTCCCACTACAGGATCTCTTTCTATTACAGGTTGTTTTGGCGTATTATTTCCACATGAAATTATAAATATCGTCAAAATGATTGTAAAAAATAGTTTTTTCATTGTATTCTCCTCCTATTTTTTTAATATAAAACATTATTTAATAGACACCTTATATCTATTATCGATAAAAAACTCAATTTTTTTAACTACTCTTTTCATTTTATCTTTATAATTAATGAAATATTTATTATCTAAATACTCTAAACTAAATTCTTCTTCTCCGATTTCAATATCACTAACATTATATTTATCAAAATATAATGAACTATTCTTTATTATTATAATATAAATATTTTTTTTAAAATCCTCAAAAGAAAATTCATTACATTCTTTTATATTTGTTTTATCTTCATATGGAATAAATAAAATATAATTTTCTTTAACTATCACTTTAAATGTAAATACATTTCCTATATTTAATTCAAATAACGATTTTTTTATTTCTTTTTCATTTACTATATCACTTATTTCATTATCAATATAAAATATTTTGAACTTTGGATTTTCAAATAACATTTTTTCCAAGTTAATAATAAGATGTTCTTTTCTTGATACAAATTTTGAATTTAATACTATATCATTTATTCTACTTCTACCAATTGTAATTTTATTTTTATTTATTATATTATAAAATATATCATATTGATTATCATATATTTTTATTGTATATTCATCTAAAAAATTATAGTTTTTTATTTCTTTTTTATAGTACTCCATAAGTTCTTCTATTAATATATCTTTTGTATCTAAATTTATATCAGTTTCTATCAAATTTTCTAGTTTATTTAATTTTTTATCTATATCTATTTCATCTAAAATTGTTATTAATTCTAAAAAATATAAATCTATTATTTTTTTATCTGTTTTACTATAATAATTTTCAACTAAAAAAAGTTTATCATATACTTCTTGATGATTATTATTAAAAAATTCTTGTAAATTTTTCCTAAAATAAATTTTATTATATTTTTTTAGTTTATTATTTAATTTATTAAAAGTATTTATTAATAATGGTACTACAAAATTTATAGATTTTATCTCATTATATTCTTTTTTTAATTCTTCTAATTTAATATAATTATTATAATCATTATCAGACTCTAAAAAAAGTATTATCTTTTCCATTTTATAATAATTATTAATTATATTTTTTAATTTTTTATAATTTTCTGGATTTATATAAGAAATATAAATTAATTTTTCTTTTATATTTTCTATATTTTTATTTCCATTTAAAAATTCTTTTATATTATTTATATTTTCATTATATTTTTTTATTATTTTAGCTTTCAGTTCTTTAATTATAGGAAGATTATACTTAAAATATGTTTTAAACTCTTCATTTGCAATTTTATAATCATTATAATTTAAAGCTTCTATTTTATTAAAAGTATTTATTGCTTCTTTATTTAAAAAAAATCTTTTTTCAAGTAATAAACTTTGTTCTAATTTTTCTATTTTTAAAATATTTATTAAATTTTCTAAAATCTCAATATTTTCGTAATTATTTTTTTTGTCAATGTTTAATTCTATATATTTTTTTATTGTATCCAAATAACGAATTTTATTTTTTTTTATATTTTCAATTGCTCTTTTATCTTTTTCATTACTTCTATGAAATGCTACATAATAAGCTAAAAGCGCATCTTGAATATTATATATTTTTTTTACTTCGTCATTTATTTTTTCATTTTCTTTTATTAAAGAGTCGCCTTTTTTTATATTTTTTATTACTGTTTCTGCTGAAATAACTTCTAATTTTTTTAGTAGCCAACCCTTTTTTTTATATCTTTCATCTAATATATTTTTTGCTAAATTTGATATTTCTTTTATAGAATATAATTTATTCATAATTTATCACCTAATATGCCCATTTTATATCATTACTATATTTATATTTTTTGCTTAGATCTGTATAATCTATATTTTCTTTTTCTACTTTTAATTCTCTTACTTTTTCTTCATCTTTGATAACTCCAAAACCATTATTATATAAATATATTAATTTATCATATACTTCTTTAATTCCTATTTTCCTAGCATTATTATAATATTTAAATGCTTTTAAATAATTTTGTGTTATTCCTAATCCATTTAAATAAAGTTCTCCCATATAAAAAGAAGCATATTTTTCTTCATTTTTTAATGCTTTTGATAAATAATCGAAGCTTTTACTATAATCTTTTTTATAAAAATAATATATCCCTAATATTTCATTTTTATTTTCAAATTTTGTATTACTTATATCTTGAATTACCTCTTCTAATTTATTTAATTCATTTTGCTTTATATATAGATATGCTATATCAAATAATACTTTCTCATCTTTAGTTATCTCATAATATTCTTTATAGTTAATCATTGCCATTCCATATTCTTTATTTTCATCATATAAAATAGCTAAATTGTAATAAGCAATATTATAATTTTCTAAAATTAATTCTTCAAAATATTCTATCGCAGTGTTATAATCTTTTTTTCTTAATAGTATTGCTAATAAATTTTTTGCATATTTAATATCTTTTATTGTATTAAGCAATGTTATAGATTTTTCTATATTTTTTTCTACTCCATTACCATTTGCTAAACAAATTGCTAAATTATAAACCGCTATTTTACTATTCATTTTAAACGCAGTATTAAAATACTCTACTGATTTTTCTATATTTTGTAATACTCCTATTCCATTATAATAACAATACCCAATATTATTATAAGAATTTTTATCTTCTGTTTTTTCAAGCTCTTCCAACACTTTTTCGTTATTCCCCTCATACAACTCAATTAATGCTATCCCGTTATGTGATATTTTTATATTATTTTTTATAGCGATAATAAAATTTTTTTTAGCTTCGTCATAAAGTTTTTCTAATAAATAATATTTCCCAATAGCATTATAAATCAAATAATAATTATATTTTTTTGCTCTTTCTACATAATGCCAAAATCTTCTTATATCTTGTGTTTTTTCTTGTAAATATATATTTGCTAATAAATAATCCGCCTTTAAGCATCCTTTTTCACTTAAATATTCTAAATCATTAATTATTATTTCACTATTTTCAATCTCTATCTCTTCTTCTGCTCTTTTTATAATACTATTATACTTTTCTTCTTGAATTTCTCTATATTTCAAAACTTCTTTATCATATAATTCTTCAATTAATTCAATGTTTAAATTATAAAACTTTGCATTTATTTCTTTTATAAAAGAGTTTTTATCTTCATCTAAAGTTAAACCTTTTTTTATTTCTATATCTTTTTTCATTTTATCTATAACGTCATCTATATGAATTTTAAAACTTCTTTTTATACTTTTATATTCACATACTTTATTTATAGCTTTTAAAATTTGATTCCTACTAAATCCTTTTTCTAACCCTATATTTATAATTTCTTTTTCTTTATTCTCATCTAACATTTCATTTTTAAAATTAAAATAAAGATTTTCTTTTATAAATTCACTTAATCTCATTTCAAAAATTAATTCATTAAAATTTAAAAATCTCTTCTCTTTTTGATTTTCAAGACATTTTTTTACTATATCCCATGTATAAAAAAATATATTATCTGGTTCTAATTCATCAATATTACTTATATTTTTTATATCTAATGGTAATTTTTTAGCAATAATCTCATAAAACATTATTCCAAATGAATAAATATCTGTTCTTTTATCTAATATTTCTCCTTTTTCTTGTTCAGGACTACAATATATTTTTGTTCCTGCTTTTATATTATTATCTTTTAAATAATCTGCTATTCCAAAATCTATTATTTTCACTTTATTTTTATTATTTATTAATATATTTTTAGGCTTTAAATCTTTATGAATTATATTTTTACTATGTAAATACTTTATTCCTTCTGCTATTTGATAAAAAATATGATATATTTCTTTTTCTTTCATATCTTCATTTTCTTTTAAAATCTCTTCTAATGATTTGCCTTCAATATATTCAAGTATAATAAATGCTGGTTCTATTCCATACTCTTTTTTATAATCAATTAAATTTACTATATTTTCATGTTTTAATTCTAATAATTTCTCTATTTCATTTTCTAATAACTGTATATTAATATTTTCTTTTAAAATTTTTGCAATATATCTATTATCATCATGAATATCTTTTACTAAAAAAACTATACTTGTCCCACCATCACTTATTTTTTTAATAATTTCATATCTATTATTTAATTTACTTCCTATTAAATTTTTTTTGTTTATATCAAATTTTTCTCCATAAAAATTATATTCTAATACTAATGTATCAAATGGCTCTGTTTTTAATTCCATTTTATCCCCCTTTAAAAAGAGTTTATTTTAGCTTATATATAAATCTCTATATTATTAATTTTATAAATAGTTAAAAAAATTTAAATAATTTATATATGTTAACTTTACTTAATTGTAACATATTTTGAATTAAAAAACATATATTTTTGTAATAAAAAAAAGCCTGCAAATGCAGGCTTATAATATATAGCTATTAGTTAATTATTTTACTATAACTACGTTTTCAGCTTGAGGTCCTTTTTGTCCTTGAACTACATCAAAACTTACTTTTTCTCCTTCTTCTAAAGTTTTAAAACCATCTTTTTGAATTTGAGAGAAATGTACGAATACATCGTTTCCTTCTTCTGAAGTAATAAATCCAAATCCTTTTTCACTATTAAACCATTTAACTGTTCCTAATGCCATTTTGTAATACCTCCAAAAATATTTTTTTTAATTCTTAAATAGTACTGCTTTTAATAACTTTTGGAAATACTACTCAGACTTCATAATTTCACAAAAACCTTATTAAAACTACTATTTCGAATTACTACAATAGGAGTATACCACATTTTAATTCAAGATGCAACTTTTTTTGTTCTCTTATTCTCTCAATGCTAAAGGCATAAGAATATAATAATAATTATCATTTTTAACTTCTTTAAATACAAACATAGAACTACTATTTATTCCATAAATTATAATATTTTTTTTAATTTTTGTAGTAAAATCTAATACATATCTAGTATTTAACGAAGCTCTAAAATCTCCACCATCTTTTATCATATCAATTTTTTGTGTAGTTTTTGCTCTACCAGACGTTGCAATTACAGTCATTTTATTTCCTGTAAAACTAAATATAGCAGCATCTTTTGTATCCATATTTATTTTTGCTACTGTTAACACTTTTTTTAATGAATTATTAAATTCTTCATTATTTACTTCCATTTTTTTATCTGTTGGAATATTTTTTAAAATATTTTTATAATCAGGGAATTTAGAATCTATTAGTCTTGTAAATATTGTTATTTTATCTGTTTGAATTTGTAAATAACTATCTTGAATAGTAAACTCGACTTCTCCACTATAACTTTTAAATATTTTTAAAAATGCTTGTACTGTTTCTAAAGGAATTGAGATCCCAAATTCCTCTTCAATATTTGCCTCTAATTTAAAATATGCAAGTCTATATGTATCCGTAGCTACAAAATGAATATTATTTTCATTATACTCCATACGAATACAATTTATAGATACATTATCAGATGAAGTAGCCGCACTCATTTTCACTTTTTCAAATCCATCTAAAAGATCAAGTATATCTATATTAAATTTTATCCCTTCATTAAGTTGTCTGATATTGGGGTAATCATCAGTATCAAATACTGAAAATTCTGCTCTATGAATAAATATTACTCCATCTTTATATTCTAAATCTATATTTTCTTCTTCTAAAAGTTTAATATATTCTAGTACTAAAGGAACTTTAAATACTACTTCCCCAGGTTCTTCTACAAGTGCAGGTATTTTAGCTACCATACTCATTTCAAGAGTTGTTCCTTTAAATTCTAAAATATTATTTTCATGCGCTATAAGTTTTGTACCTGAAATAATTGGTCTTACTGGATTATCTCTAATAATTATACTTAAATCACTAAGTATTTCTATAAATTCTTGTCTATTAACTTTTACTTTCATAATTAGCCCCTCTTTCTATTTCATTTGAAAATATTTCCATATTATTATACAATAATTAAGTACTATAAACAAGAGAGTAAATACAATAATTTTATTGAAGGGGGAAAAATGTCAAAAAAAATATTAATTATTAATACCGGTGGAACAATTGGAATGGTCAATTTAGATAAAAATAATCCTTTAAGTCCTCTTATCCCTGCAAAATCATGGAAAGATATTGCATATAAATATCCTATTTTATATAAATATAATACCGAATATATTCAATTGCCAAAACTCATTGATTCTTCTGACATGAAACCAAAAAATTGGATAGAAATCGCAAATTTAATTTATAAAAATTATTCAAAATATGATTCTTTTGTTATTTTACACGGAACTGATACCATGGCATATACAGCCTCTTCTTTATCTTTTATGTTAAAAAATTTAAGTAAAACTGTTGTTTTAACTGGTTCTCAAGTTCCTTTACAAAATAGTAGAACTGATGGTTTACAAAATTTGATTTCAGCTTTAGATATTGCTAGCAATGAAAAAACTATTCCCGAAGTAACTATATTTTTTAGAGATGCACTTTATAGAGGAAATCGTTCTAGAAAATTATATACAAATAAATATGCTGGATTTGATTCTCCAAATTATCCTCATCTTGCAGAAGCTGGAGCAGAAATAATTTTTAATGATAAGTTTATAAAACCTCTTCCAAAACCTGAAGAAGTTTTTTATATAAATACAGAACTTGAATCAAATATCATGATTTTAGAGCTCTTTCCAGGATTTGACCCAAATATTCTAAAAGGAATTTTTACTTCTAAAAATAATATTAAAGGATTAATTTTAAAAACGTATGGAAATGGAAACGCACCTAGTAATACTGAGTTTTTATCAATCCTTCATGAAATAGCTGAAAAAAATGTTATTATTATAAATATTACTCAATGCATTAGTGGAATGGTAAAATTAGGTCTTTATCAGGCTAGTAGTGGACTTATTGACTCTGGTGTAATTAGTGGTATCGACCTTACTCCAGAAGCAGCTGTAACTAAACTTATGTATCTATTAGGTAAAAATTTACCTATCGAGGAAGTAAAAAGACTTATGCAAAAAAATATTGCTGGTGAACAAACTTTAAATCATTTTCAAATCATATTAAATAAAAATAATATAATTGAAAATAATAATATAATGTATATTAAAATTCCAGGTGAAGTAGATTTTGATAAAATCAAATCCGCTACTTTGCATATTAAAAATATCAAATATTTAGAAGAAAAAGAAAAAATTATTATGAAATTTTTTATTAATTATAAAGATGCCTCTTTAGATACTCCTGATAATTTTGAAAAATGTCTTACAAGTTTTGAAAAGCCTTGTAATAACAAAAATATAATTATTGATATTAGTACTAAATTAAAAAGCTTATTAAAAGATGGTAATTTAACCCCTCTTTATATTATTTCAAATATAAAGTTTAAATATACAGAAATGAATATAAGTATTTATACAAATGTATAATTATAAATTAAAACCACTTCTTATTATGATAATAAAATTATTATCTAATAAGAAGTGGTTTATTTAAAATCAATTTTTATTTTTTCTAAAAGAAAATTTAAGTTTTATTTTTTTTTTATTTCTACTTTTTTTAAGCTCTATCGCAGCTAAATATATTTTTTCTATATTTTCCGCAAATTTTTCTGCTGAAAATTCATCTATTCTTTCGAGAGCATTCTTTCTTATATAATTTAATAAATCTTTATTTTCAATAAGTTCATTAATTTTTTCAGATATTTCTTCTTCTTCATTAAAATAAACACATTCTACTCTATTTTCAAAAAAACTATTAATATTTGTATCAAATCTTACTAATAATGGTGTTCCAGATGCCATAGATTCAAATATAGTTAATCCTTGAGTTTCTGTATTAGATGCTTGTATAAAAAGATTTGCCATTTTATAATACATCGGGACATCTTCCATTGCTGCTTGCCCTGTAAATATTACTTTATTTTCCAAGTTGTTTTCTTTAACTATTTTTTCTAGATTTTTTCTTTCAGGTCCATCTCCAACAATAACTAATTTAAAATTTGATATTTTTATATTTAATACTGATTTTATAATAGGTTCAATATTTTTTTCTTTAGCTATTCTTCCTAAATACATTGCTACAAAATCATTTTTATCAATTTTTAATTCTTCTCTTTTTTTATTAATTAATTCTTGATTAATTTTTTCTTTAAATTTACTAAGTTCTATTCCAGTTGGTACTATCTCAATATTTGATCTTACTTTATAATTTTCTAAAGTGTTTTTAGCTTTTAGTGACGGTGCAATAACATATTTAGCAGAATTACTATGTCCTTTAACTATACTTTTCATTAATTGTTTACTAATTACTTGTCCTCTTTGTTTTGTTATATAATGCAAATAATTTTCATACATCGTATGAAATGTGTGAACCATTGGTAATTTTAATCTTTTTGAACATATTCTTGCAAAAGCTCCTATACTCCATTCTGTATGTGTATGTATCACATCTAATTCAAGTTTCTTAACAGCTTTAAATACTCTATTTGAATAAGGAAGTGCTACTTTATATCCTTCTAATATTTCTATAGGTAAATTTGATACTCTTAATACTTTATCTTCTTTTTTATCAAGCTTAACAGTTGTTATAATATATACTTCATGGCCTCTTTTTTCTAAATTTTCCCTAAGTGTTTCAATAGAACGAACAACACCATTTACATTTGGAAAATAAGTATCTGTAAAAATTCCTATTTTCATTTTCCCTCCTAAATTTTAAAATAAAATAATTACCTTTAATAATAAAAATCCTTATCTCTTCAATATTTTTTAATTTTTATTTAATTGTTTACTCTAGTTTCATAATAAAAATAAATTTTAGATTGTAAAAATCGTTTATACTCTTTTGACTTTTTTCGAATATTACTTGTTGACAAAAATGTATTATGAAAAGCTTCCCACATAAGCACCCATGCTCCAATATATAATATTTCTATTAAGGTTTCATTAAATAATACATTATGAATTTTTAACTTCATAAAAAAAGAAAGAATTAATAATATTAAAGAAAAAATAAGATGTCTTAATGATTCTGAATTAATTTCAGAGATTTTTTTTTGATTAAAATGAAGTAAGTATTCATAATAATTATGAATAGCTTCAATTATTGTTTTTTCTTTTTTTTCATCTTTTATTTTATTTGGTAAATACAAATATAATACAAGTTTGTATTTTAAAGGAATATCTTCAGAACAACTATCTAAATATTCTTCTAATTCAGGATGAATATCTCTTTTTCTTATATGAGATCTATCCCATTCATTAAAAACTTCGTTATATTTATCCAAATCAATCTCTATAATAAAGGAATTTTTATCATGTTTTTTATATGTTTTCAAAAGATAATTGCTATTTTTTTTATTTAACATAATTTACCCCTTTAATTTTTGTATTCATATAAACCTTAAGAATATTTTAGCATATTCTAAAAAAAAATACAAAAAATTAAAAAAACAGCTTAAAAGCTGTTATAAATAAATTGGTGCCGACGAGAGGAGTCGAACCTCCGACACTACGGGTATGAACCGTATGCTCTAGCCAACTGAGCTACATCGGCAAATATGGTACTCCGTAGGGGAATCGAACCCCTGCCGCCAGGATGAAAACCTGGAATCCTAACCTCTAGACGAACGGAGCATAAAGATGGAGCGGGAAACGAGGGTCGAACTCGCGACATTCAGCTTGGAAGGCTGACGCTCTACCAACTGAGCTATTCCCGCAATCACTTCAGGCAAGAATAATAGTATCATATTATAAAAAACATGTCAATATTTTTTTTCTTTTTTATTTACTTTTTTATTTACATGCTTTTCTATAGGCTACAACTAATGGGTTCCAAACACTTGCATTAGTTGGAGAATAAGCATAATCTACATAAAATAAATCTTCTATACTTATTTTATAAGTTATTGCTATAGCTACTTGATCAATAAATTGTGCTACTGCTTCATATCCTAGCATTGATGCCCCAAGTATTATTTTTTTATCATCATCATATATTATCTCCATAGTTCCTTTAGTACTATCTTTAAATCCTGATACTTTTGGTACTCCTGTTACATTAATTGATTTTACATTATATCCTTCTTTTAAAGCTTCATCATATGTTAATCCAGTTTTAGCTATTTTTATATCAAAAAATGAAGTAGCAAATGTCCCTATTATTCCTCTCCATTGTACATTTTTCCCAGATAAAATTTTTGATAAAATTATTCCTTGTTTATCAGCTACATCACCAAATGGAGCGTACACTTCTTTTTTTGTAATAAGATTTTTATTATATACCATATCCCCAAGTGCGTAAATATCTTTGTATTTTGTTTCAAATTTTTCATTTGTTTCTAATTTGTTGTCTTCTAATTCAAATCCTGACTCTATCAATAAATCTAAATTTGGTCTCAATCCTATTGCTAATAAAAATATATCTGCCTCTATATAATTTCCTGATTCAAATATCAACTTTGTTACTTTATTATCTTTATTTTTTATCTCTACAACTTTTTCATTTAATAAAAGTTTTATATCTTTTTCTTTCATTTTATCTAAAAGTATTTTTCTAAAATTTTCATTTAATGTAGGAAAGATCTTATCCATAGCTTCTACTATTACTACATCTAATCCTCTTTGTTTAAAAGCTTCTGCCATCTCAAGTCCTATAAAGCCAGAACCTACTACTACTGCTTTTTTAGGTTTTTTATTATCTATATAATCTTTTATTTTTTCTGCTTCTACTGCATGAGAAAGTTTAAAAAGATTTTCTAATTTATTATTATAATTTTTTATTTTTGGTACAAATGATTTCCCACCAAGACTTAGTACCAATTTATCATAGCCAAATTCTCCATTAATTTCTTTTCCTTCTACCATTATTTTTTTATTTTCTTTATCTATTTTAATTACTTTATGATTTTCATATATTTCTATTCCTCTTCCTCTAAAAAATTCTGGTGTAAAATGTACTACACTTTTAAAAGGTAATTCTTCTGCTATATAATAAGGTGTTGGACAACCTGCCCATGATACATAAGGGCCTTTATCAAATACAACTACTCTTTTTTCTGGTGATATTTTTTTTAATTGTGATGCTGTAGTCATTCCACCTGCTCCACCACCAATAATTACTATTGTTTCATTCATTTATATCCCTCCCAAATACATTATTACATTCTAATGTATTATATTATCATATAGTTGCGATGTCAAATTTTTTTATATATATGGATAGTGTCAAATTTAAGAAAAAATTTAAGACGCCTTATTTTTATAACTTACCGACATTTATTTTATTGCCCAAAATATTTCATTAGTTTTTTCATTTTTTATAAAATTATTAAATCATCTAATTATTTCTTTATTTTTTTCTTTATTCTTTTGATTTAATTTTTGGCTAGAGATTAATCATATCATAATTAAGGTTTGCTTTCTATTTTTTAAAATTATTTTTTTTAAAATTATTTTCTTACACTTATTATATTCTTTCTAAACTATATACTCAATCTTTTTAGTAATTTATTTGATAAATATTTAAAAACAAAAAGAACTGACTTAAGATAAGTCAGTCTTTTTTGATGTCACATATATAAAATTATAATACGAATTTTTCTATATCTTCTTTTACTTCGCCAATTCCAGCAATTCCAAAGTTTTCTACAAGTACTTTTGCAACATTTGGAGATAAGAATGCAGGTAATGTTGGTCCTAAGTGAATATTTTTAACACCTAAGTATAATAAAGCAAGTAATACAATTACAGCTTTTTGTTCATACCACGCAATATTATAGAATATTGGTAATTCATTTATATCTTCAAGTCCAAATACTTCTTTTAATTTTAATGCAATAACAGCTAATGAGTACGAATCATTACATTGTCCAGCATCTAAAATTCTAGGTATTCCGCCAATATCTCCTAAATCCAATTTATTATATCTATATTTAGCACATCCCGCAGTTAAAATTACTGTATTATCAGGTAATTCTTGAGCAAATTCAGTATAGTAATTTCTTGAATTCATTCTACCATCACAACCAGCCATTACCACAAATTTTTTAATTGCTCCTTGTTTTACAGCGTCTACTACTTTATCAGCCAATGCTAATACTTGATTATGGGCAAATCCACCAATAATTTCACCTTTTTCAATTTCTACAGGTGGTTTACATTTTTTAGCTAATTCAATAATTGGAGTAAAGTCTTTTTTGCCATTTTCATCAGCCACTATATGAGTAGCCCCAGCAAGTCCTGCAGCACCAGTAGTAAATATTTTATCTGCATATGTTGCATCAGCTTTTGGAGGAACTATACAGTTTGTAGTAAATAAAATAGGCCCATTAAATGAAGTGAATTCATCTACTTGTTTCCACCATGCATTACCATAGTTTCCTACAAAATGTTCATATTGTTTAAATTTTGGATAATAGTTTGCTGGTAACATTTCACTATGAGTATATACATCTACTCCAGTTCCTTTAGTTTGTTCTAACAATTGTTCCATATCGTTTAAGTCATGTCCACTAATTAATATAGCTGGATTATTTCTAACTCCTATATTTACTTTAGTAATTTCAGGATTTCCAAATGCACTTGTATTTGCTTTATCTAACAAAGCCATAGCTTCTACACCATATTTACCAGTTTCTAAAACAAGAGCTGTTAATTCATCTGCTCCTAATTCATCATTTAATAAATCAGACAATGCTTTTTGTATAAATTTATTTATTTCTTTATTTTCAAATTTTAAATTATTTGCATGCTCTAAATATGCTGCTGCACCTTTTAATCCATAAGTAACTAACTCTCTTAAAGATCTAATATCTTCATTTTCAGTATCTAATACCCCTACATTTTTTGCTTTCTCTTTTATTTCTTCATCATTAGCAGGATTCCAAGTTACTTGATCATAATCAGCTAATTCAATTCCTTTATCTGTTGCTATTTTTATTAAACTATTTCTTAAATCTATACCCGATTTTACTCTATTAAATAAAGCATCTTCATCAAAGTTTGCATTTGTAATAGTTGTAAATAAAGATGTCGTAACATATTCATCAACAATATTATGTTCTGGAAGTTCTTCTACCTCTCTTAGAACCGAAGAAACATATGAAATACCTTTTAATACAAATATAAGCATATCTTGAATATCAGCTACTGGTGCCTCTTTCCCACATACCCCTTTAATATCACATCCTGTTCCTTTTGCTGCTTCTTGACATTGATAACAAAACATTTAAATACCTCCTTATTTTTTTATTAATTTACTAAACTTATTTTACCAAATATATTTTTTATATTCAGTAACATTTGTTACGAATTTTTTTTACCATTTTTATATACGAGAAAAAATATATTTTCCTTTTTTTTTTATCTTTTAATACCTGACTTTTTTACTAAACTTATTTTACCAAATATATTTTTTATATTCAGTAACATTTGTTACGAATACAGATCTTTTTTTGATCTATATAAAAACATTAAAATTTAGGCAATGCTACATTTAATATTTATTTAAACAAAAAATTTAATATATAAAAAAGTGCTATCTGATAATAGCACTTTTTTATATATTAAGTTAAAATACTAAACTTATTTTATTATTATTAACTTTAACTCCTTTTGAAAGTTTTAAACTATCTATACTATATAATATTTCAAGAGATAAAAATCTAATTCCTCCTGCATAATAATATCCAGTTGATACTATATCGCCAAATTCTGTTATAAACTCATTATTTGCTTTTACATTTCCCACTCCTAATTTAAAAACAAAAGCAGTATAAGGAGAAAGAGAAACATCTGCTATCATATATATTGGTACAAATTTATAAGTATCTGGTGTTGAATAAGTTGTATAACTTGATAATGTTAATAATCTAAATTGTTCTGTATACATTACTCCTATTCCTAAATTAATAAATTCATTTTTAGTTAAACCACTTTCAAACATAAAACTCCATGATTTTTTTGCTGGATAGTTTATATTTCCCATTTTCATATCATTTGTTATCAATGGATAACTTATTGAAAAAATTGGAAACAAATATTTTTCATTCTTATACATTCCCATGCCTCTATTATCCATCATTCCAGGTTCAAGAGAATGTATAACGATGTCTTCTGCAAAGCTTAGTGTAGATAAAAAAATAAATAAAATTATACTATCAAACATTAATTTTTTTTCCATTTTAGACTCCTCTCATACTTTTCTTTTCTATGCCATTTTTTTAATAAATTAAAATTATTAAGTTGTGCTCTACCTACGGCTATCAAATCAGCTCCATTATTATCTATAATATATTTTGCCTGTTCATATTTTTTTATTTCATATACCGCTATTACAGGTATTTTTACATTTCTTTTTATTTCAAAAGACAAGTAATTTATCCAATTCAATGGGAAATCCTCTGGTTTTTCTACTTTATCAAAACTTTTAATATTTGGATATGGAATACCGTGTGATATATGCAAATATTTAAATCCTAATTTTTCTAAATATTTAGCTATTTCTATTCCTTCTTCAATCCCTGGTTCATTCCCTCCTATTCTTATACCCAATAAAAAATCATTATTAAAAAGCTCTTTTGTTCTGTTTACATATTCTGTAATAAAATACATTCTTTTTTGAAAATTCCCACCATATTTATCATCTCTTGTGTTCCATATTTTTGAGTGTAATTGCGAAATCAAATATCTATGTGCACCATGTATCTCAATACCATTAAATCCTGCTTTTTTAGCTCTAATTGTAGCATTTACAAAATCATCAAGTATTTTATCTAAAATCTCTTCTTTAACATCTTTTATTTTTTCTCTAAATCCTGCATGATGTAGTTGGAGTAACATTGGAATATTATATTCTTTTCCAAGTTTTGCTATTTTACTAAGTCCTTCAATAAAACTATCATCCCATATTCCTATTTGATTATCACGTAATTTCCCGTCACTTGATACTGCTGTAGCTTCTACTATAATAAGTCCATTTCTGGCTTCACATGTATTTTTATAATAATTAATAAGTTCTTGATTTACATAACTACTCTTATCTAAAATACTAAACCTAACCATTGGTGGAAGTACTACTTTGTTTTGCAACCTATAATTACCTAATTTAAATTTTTTAAAAATCATAATTCTCCTTTACTTGAATATTATTATTTTACTCTATTTTTATAAATTTTTCATTAAAAAAGAGCAGTTTTAACTACTCTTTAATTTAATATATAATTTTCTATTAATTCTGCTATCCCATCTTCGTTATTTGATTTTGTTATAACCTTTGCATATTTTTTTAATTCTTCATTTGCATTTTCAACACATACCGGAAGTCCTGCTACTTTTAACATTTCAAGGTCATTTAATCCATCTCCAATAGCTACAACTTCCTCTTTTTTTATTTTTAATATATCTAATAATTTTTCTAGACTTTTTCCTTTATTTACTCCATGTGGCATAAATTCTAAGAAAAAAGGCTTTGATATAGTGATACTATATTTATCTTTATATAAAGGTTGTATTTTATTTTTTATATTTAACAAATAATTTGGTTCTTGTAACATAAGAACTTTTACTACATCTTCATTTACATGACTTTTTAGGCAATCTACTACTTTTATATCCATTTTAGTAATGTCTTGCTCAATATTTGTATATTCATTTGGTGTTGCTGTAATAATATCATCCCCTAGATATGTATGTATATACATATTATGTTCTTTACTTAATTCTACTAGTTCATGAACTGTCTCTTTTGGCAGCATATTTCTAAAAATTTCTTTATTTTCTTTTGCATCTGTAATTACAGCACCATTATAAGATATTATATAACTCCCATATTTATCTAGTTCTAATTCTTTTGCATAATCTTTCATAGCAAAAGTTGGTCTACCTGATGCTAATACAAATTTCACACCTTTTTCTTGTGCTTTTTTTATAATTTTTTTTGTTCTTCTAGATATTGTATGATCATCACGTAGCAGTGTATCATCCATATCTGTAATTATCATTTTGTATTCCATTTTCCCTCCACGTTTTTATAAAATTTATAATTTTTTTATTTGTTTTTATTTGTTTCTATTTTAAATAATCCCTACTATTATATCATAAACTAAAAAATTTTATTACAAATATTTCACTTTATAGTATAATATATTAAAGAGGTGAATATTATGTATATCTTATTATTTTTATTAGTTCCAACTTTTTCTTATGCAAAAAATAATTTATATGATTTTTATACCAATTTAAATAACTTTATTCTATTAAATTTTATTATTTTTATTATAACAATATATTTTATTATTAAGTATATTAACATCAAGAAAAAGTTAAATATAATTCATATTAGAAAAGTATTAGAAGAAATTATTTTTTTAATGAAATATTCTATATATGATAATAATACTAAAATTATCTTTGATATTTGTAAAGAAACTCCAAAAATAATTAAAACAAATAAAAATCATTTAAAATTAACATTAGTTAGTATTTTAGATGAAATTGTAAAAAAAGATTCTTATAAAAATATTATTATTAAAAATGCAATCAGTGAAAATTATATGCATATATATATATATGATTTAAAAAAGAAAATTATAAAAGAAGAATTTAGCGAATTTTTAAGAAAAAATAAACATATAAAATTTACTTATCTATCACCTAGTCAAATAGCTTTTAGTTTTAAAATAAAAATATTTCCTATGACTAAATTTGATAGAAAAGAATTATCTCTAAATATTGCTATTGCTGAAAAAGACTTTTTTTTACTTAAATATTATAAGCAATTCTTTTCTAATTTAGATATTAATTATACTAATATCTACGATGTAGCTAATTTATTTAACTTTTTATCTGAAAAACAATTTATTCAAAAATATGATTATTTTTTAATTTCAGAAGATTTTATTGATTTATCAAGTGAAATGATTTTCCCAAAATTATTAAATAATTTTATACTAAAAGAAAAATCTATTTTTTTAATATATAATCCAAATAATATTATCACTTTAAAAAAATATAATTTAAATTATATTTTTTTAAATCCTATATCACAAAACATCTTATATAATGAATTAAAACTATATCATAAAAGAAGTTTAGAAAATAAAGAAGAACGAAAGAAAAAAAATATTTTACTTGTTGAAAGTAATAACATAAATTCTGAAGTTACAAAAGAATATTTTACATTAATGGGAATAAAATGTACTGCTGTAAAAACTGGTAAAGAAGCTCTTAATTTATTATTAGATGAACAGTTTTCTCTAATATTTTTAGATATTCAATTAAATGATATAAATGGTTTTGATTTAGCTAAAGCAATCAGAAAAAATGATAAATTAACTCCTATTATTGCTGTTACTATTCATCTTTTCCATGGTTATGAAAATCAATATTTTGAAGCTGGAATAGATGATTATGTCGCAAAACCTATTATCTACGAAGAACTTCAAAAAGTTACTTTTAAATATTTAAATAATATAAATATTGATATCGATAATTTAAAAATGCATTATGGAGATAAGATATTTAAAATATTATCAAAAAATTTTCTAAATAATATCAAAAAAGAATTAGAGGATTTTGAAAAAAATATAGAAGATAATAATATAGAAGAGATTAAAAAAATTCTAAAAAATATATCTGCATCTATTGGAAATTTTAAAATGAATAAAACTAATAGACTCATTAATTATATCCTATTAAATGAATTAGAAACTAATGAGATTTACACTTATGCTAGTATTATTAAAGCAGATATTTATGAACTTACAAAAAAATTAAAAACTTTAAATTACTAAAAAGGAGATGAGCATAATGATAGCAGCATTCTTTGATATAGACGGTACTTTGTATAGAGATTCTCTTATGGTAGAACATTTTAAAAAATTAATAAGATATGAAGTTGTTGATCCTATTGTATGGCATGGGAACAAAAAAAATTTTCATGATTGGGATAAAAGGCAAGGAAACTATGATGATTATTTATTAAAATTAGCTACTATTTATATTGAATCAATGAAAGGCTTAAATAAAAATCATGTTGAATTTATTTCAGATCAAGTTATTAGACTAAAAGGTGAAAGAGTTTATAGATTTACAAGAGATCGAATAAAATGGCATATGGAAAATGGACATAAAGTTATTTTTATCTCTGGAAGTCCTGATTTTCTAGTATCTAAAATGGCAAAAAAATATAAAGTAGATGATTATTGTGGTAGTATTTATCATGTTGATAAAAACAATATCTTTACTGGTGAAGTTACACCAATGTGGGATTCTGAAAGTAAACAAAAAGCAATTTATAATTTTGTAGAAAAATATAATATTGATTTATCAAACTCTTATGCTTATGGTGATACTAATGGCGATATCACAATGTTTAAATCTGTTGGAAAACCTATAGCTATTAATCCTGCAAAAGAATTACTAAATGGAATCCGAAAAGATAAAAAGCTAAGTGAAAAAATAAAAATAATAGTAGAACGAAAAGATATCATGTATGTACTCGATTCAACTGTTAAAACTTTTAATAATAATGAGGAATTATAAAAACCTATACAATATTTGTATAGGTTTTTTATCTAAATAATATATTAATTTTAGTTTTCAATTAAAGAATATAAATATTCAATCTCTTCTTTCCATATACTATTATCTATAGTTTCTAAAATTATTGGAATATTTTGCATTCTAGTATCATTCATAAATAACTTAAAGAATTTTTTGCCTAAAAATCCTTTTCCTATACTATGATGTCTATCTTTTTTACTTGCAAACTCTGTTTTTGAATCATTTAAATGGATTCCTTTTAAATACTTAAATCCCACTATTTTTTCAAATTCATTCATAGTCTTATTATATGATTCGTCATCTCTTAAATCATACCCTGCTACAAATGTGTGACAAGTATCAAGGCATACACCTATTCTATTTTTATCTTTTATTTTTTCAATAATATAGGCTAAATGCTCAAATTTATACCCTAAATTACTTCCTTGTCCTGCTGTATTTTCAAGTACTACTATTACATCTTTTGTTTTACTATGAGATATATTAATACTTTCAGCTATTAAATCGAGACATTCTTCTTCTGATATCTCTTTTAAATGACTTCCTGGATGTGTATTTACGTATAATAATCCTAATTGATAAGCTCTCTCTAACTCATCAATAAAAGCATTTAATGATTTTTCTCTTTTCTCTTTATTAGGATTCCCTAAATTTATCAAATAACTATCATGTGGTAAAATATATTTAGGATTAAAATTATATTTCACCAAATTTTCTTTAAATTTTTTTATATTTTTTTCATCTAAGGGTTTTGAATCCCATCTTCTTTGATTTTTAGTAAATAATGCAAATGCTTTTGCACCTATATCATTTGCATTAATCGGAGCTTTTTCTATTCCTCCGCTAACACTTACATGTGCTCCAATAAAAATATTATCTCTTGTATTTTTCATAATTCACCTCTAATTATTTTATATTTTATATTATATCATATTTGTAATGAGTTTAAAAGTGTATTTTAAAAAATGATTTTGATTTGTAGTAATTTATTTATTTGTGCTATAATATTTATAATATAAATACAAAATTAGGAGGGATTTATGCATAATTGGAATTTAGATATTTTATATACATCTTTTAATAATGAAGAATTTAAAAATGACTTTAATTATTTAATTGAAAAAAAAAGTTATTTTAAAAATTTCTTTAATCAAAATAATATTAATTTATTAGAAAAATTTTTAGAAGAATATTCTGAGTACTTTTCAAAATTTTTAAAAATTTATTATTTTTGCGAATTAAAATTAAGTACAAATGTAAATGATAGTGACGCTATGGAATATTTAGAAAAAATTGAAAACTTTAATACTAATATTACTGAAATAGAAGTTAATTTAAAAAAATATTTAAAAAATTTAGATAATTTAGATGATATAATCAATTCAAGAAATTATTTAAAAGAGTTTAAATTCTATTTAAGTGAACAAAAACAATTATCTAAACATTTATTAAGTGATAATGAAGAACTTTTATTAGAAAAAATGAAAAATACAGGTTCAAAATACTGGACAAAACTTCAAGAAAATCTTACCGCTAATCTTTTAGTAAATATAGAAATAAATGGTAAACAAAAACAATTACCTCTTTCGTCTATTAGAAATCTTGCTTATGATAAAGATTCTACTATAAGAAAAAAGGCATATTTTGCTGAAATAGAATCATACAAGAATATAGAATCTCCTGTTTCTTTTGCATTAAACGCTATAAAAGGTGAAGCTATTTTAGAAGCTAAAATGAGAGGCTATAATTCTTTATTAGAAAAAACTCTTATTCAGTCAAGAGTAAGTAAATCTACGTTAAATATAATGTTTGAAACTATTCAAGAAAATTTAAAATATTTTGAAAAATATTTATTAAAAAAAGCTAAAATTTTAGGGCATCAAAACAGTCTTCCTTTTTATGATTTATTTGCTCCCATTGGAAATATTGATAAAAAATATACTATAGAAGAAGCAAAAGACTTTATTATAACAAATTTTAATAAATTTAGTTCTTCTCTTAGTAACTATGCAAAAAAAGCTTTTGATAATAATTGGGTAGATTTTTTACCAGCTCAAGGAAAAAGAGGTGGTGCTTTTTGTTTAAATATTCATTCTGAAAAAGAAAGTAGAATAATGTTAAATTTTAGTGGTAGCTTTAATGATGTCTCTACTTTAGCTCATGAATTAGGGCACGGATACCATGGTGAAGCAATTAAAAATCAACATCTGTTTAATAGTAATTATACTATGCCTATTGCTGAAACTGCTTCTATTTTTTGCGAAACAATTGTAAAAAATGCAATTTTAAAAAATGCTTCAGATGATGAAAAATTATTTATTTTAGAACAAGATCTTACACATAATACTCAAATTATAGTTGATATTTACTCTAGATTTTTATTTGAAGATTCTTTTATAAAAGAAAGAGAAAAAGGTTCACTATCTTTAGAAAAAATAAATAATCTAATGTTAGAAGCACAAAAAAAAGCATATGGAAAAGGCCTCGACAAAAATTATTTACACAAATATATGTGGATATGTAAACCTCACTATTATTCTGCTGAAGTAAATTACTATAATTTCCCTTATACTTTTGGTTTACTTTTTGCAAAAGGATTATATAAGTTATATTTAGAAGATAAAAATAAATTTATAAAAAAATATGATATTCTTTTATCTATAACTGGAAAAAATAATATTGAAGATATTATGAACTCAATAAATATTGATATTACAAAAAAAGAATTTTGGCAAGGCGCTTTAGATATAATTATAAATGATATTGAAAAATTTAATTCAATTATAAAATAATTTTTTATTGTATTTCAAATAAAAAAGTTGTATAATTTTAAATAGAGATGTATATAAATAGTTAAATTTTTTTCTTTTAGTACATTTAAGAGATGGTAAATAAAGGAGTGAAGCAGTTATGAAGTTAACAACAAAATTAAAAGGTGGTTTTGCTATTATTATTTTATCGCTATTTTTATTACTTGGTATTTTTAATAATACAGCTTCAAGTTTTTCTGAGAAAGCTGAAAATATTGCAAGTAGTGTAGAACAAATAAAACAAAATAATGGTAAAATGGTTCTTGCTCAAATAGCCCAAACAAGGCTTACTAATGATTATTTAAAGAATATTTTTTTACTAGGAAAATCTAAAAATATTTTTTTAGTACAAAAATATCAAACTAATGCCATTAATGGTATCGATTCTTTTGAAAGAGGTTTTTCAAGTATTGATACTTCTAATGGAAATGGTGTTTCTCCTATATTAGATAAACTGAGAACTCATACAAAAAATTATTCTAATTTAATAAAAGAAAAATTAAAAAAAGAGATTCAAATAAAAAAATTATCCACTAGTATTTCTGATATTTCTAAAAATAGTGATAAGATCCAAAAATTAAATAAAGAAATTGAACAACTTAATTATGATATTAATAATATTTTTGAAAGAAAAATACTAGTAGAATTTGATAATGTTGGTTTTGTTTTAAAACCATTTATTGATTCTACTCAACTTCAAAATACTATGTCAATTAATAATATTAAAAAAGTTACTGAAGAAACAGAAAAACATATAAAATCTAGTTCTATTAATAATATTATTATTATTCTAGGAATAATAGCTTTACTTACTCTACTTTCTATTAATATTACTAATAATATTAATAGCTTTTTAAATAAATTAATAGCTATGACTGAAAAACTTTCACAATTAGATTTAAATATTGATTTTAATGAATTAGGTCAAAAAGAAAAAAAATCTAAAAAAATTAAAAAGTCTAATTCTAATAAAAAATCTAAAAATAATAATAAAAAACAAAAATCTAAAAAAATTAAAGAAAACTATGAAATGAAAATAATTAGAACATCTTTTGAAAAAATGATAGCTGCTTTTAAAGAAACTATTCAAGAAGTTAGTAATTCTTCAAAACATACAAAAGATGAAGCAAATAAAATATCTGATACAATACTGAGAAGTAGCTCTTCATCAGAAGAAATATCTGCTAGTGTTTCCGAAATAACAGGAAACGTTAATAATTCTGTTAAAAAACTTCAAGAAATGGCTAAAAATGCAAATTCTATAGCTGAAAATTCTGAAAATATGCTTCATGAATTTAATAATATAAAATCTGAAAATGAATCAATGTTACAAAAATCTCTCGAAGAAAAGTCTACTATAAAAAGTGCTACTGAAAAAATTAATGTTATTACACATGAAATTGAAGATAATATAAATGAAGTAGAAACTTTAAAATCATTATCAAATGAGATACAAGAATTTGTAAATAAAATTTATGCTATTACAGAACAAACAAATTTATTAGCACTAAATGCAGCAATAGAAGCAGCTAGAGCTGGAGAAGCTGGTAAAGGTTTTGCTGTAGTTGCTGACGAAATTAGAAAACTTGCTGGAAATAGTAAAATGATGGCAGAAGAAATAGAAAATAAAGTTAATAATGTTTCTGAAAAAATTGATATTACTGTAAATAATTCAAATAAATCAAGAGAAAAAATGTCTGATATGACTAATGAAATAAAAAGAATCGAAAATATATTTGAACAAGTTATGGATGTCCTCTCAAATGCTGTATCATCTATAGATATGGTTTATGATAACACTAGAAAGCAAACTGATGAAGTAATAGAATTAAGTACTACTTCTAATGAAATAAAAAGCGTATTTGAAGATATTTCTTCAAGTATTGAAGAAATAAATTATGCCATGACAGAAACAAGTACTTCTATAAATGATCTTGTTATTGTAGCTGAAAATCTAGCCCAAAATTCAGATACTGTAAATAATGAAATCAATAAATTTAAATTTTAATTTAAGTCCTCATTATGAGGACTTATTTTTTCTATAGTTTTTGTAAAAAATTTCGAATATAATATTAATAGAAAAACTTTAAATATTATTTTTAAAGTTAAAATTCTATAATTAATTATTTATAAAAATATATATAGAAAGGAGAAAAATATGAAAAAATTAATTCTATTATTAATATTAATAATTTCTACTCTCTCTTATGCTTTTACTAAAGAAGATCTTGGTATAGGCGTAGGAATAAGTACTGGTGGTTATCAATTAAAGGGGATATATACATTTAATGATTTTTTTAGCTCATCATTAGAATATAATAATTTTACACTTAATAATTTTACAACTGGGGACTTGACTGGTAACTTAAAAATATCTGCTCTTAAAGCTAATGCTCATTTTCATCCATTTGCAGGAGGATTTAGATTAACTGGTGGTTATACATACAATTTAAGTGATATTAATTTTAAAATGAATAATATTTCTTATGATTATGGTGGGTCTTCTCCCGCAATTATGAACGGAACTGTCAATACTGATTTTGGAAAATACTTACCATATATAGGTTTAGGTTGGGGATATCAATACGGAGATTTTCTTAGTTTAGACTGGGAAATAGGATTACA
Source organism: Hypnocyclicus thermotrophus (assembly GCF_004365575.1). Lineage (NCBI taxonomy): Bacteria > Fusobacteriati > Fusobacteriota > Fusobacteriia > Fusobacteriales > Fusobacteriaceae > Hypnocyclicus > Hypnocyclicus thermotrophus. The sequence goes on along the minus strand of NZ_SOBG01000001.1, from coordinate 197,911 downwards.
ATTTGTAAAAAAAATATCAGGAGCTAATACATTTGATATAAATGCTACTGTTGATAGCACAACTGCTAATGATATAGTTACCAAGATAGACGACGGTGCTAATGACCTTTTAACTACTGATCAAGAAACTGAATTAAAAGCTTTACTTCAATCTGATTTATTTGACTTACAAAACAAATTAAACGAATATGGTGTTACTCCACCAAGTGATTTTACTTTACCTGATTCTAATACTGTTATAGGTGATTTAGAAAATCAAATAGATACTATGGTAAACAGTACTGGACTTGGGTTTATTCAAGATTTATTAGGATATGCGCCTCTTCCATTTTTTTCATTTGGATTTACAGTCTTTTTATGGTAAATCGTGAATCCTAAATATAAAAAGGACTCTAGGTTTTTAAATCCTAAAGTCCTTTTTATATAATTTATTTTTTTAATTCCTTTAATTCTTCTTTAAAATTTTCTAGCTCTTTTATTATATCTTTTATTTCTATAAGTTTTGTCGCGAGCATATCTGATACTTCTTCTGTTACTTCTAAATTAAACATTCCTTTTGATTCTATCTCTGTAGCACTTTCACTAATACTATTTATTGCTTTGCTTATTTCTTCCGTTGCATTCATTTGTTCTTCTGTTGCATAAGTTATTTCTTCTATTTTTGCATTTGTTTTTTCTGTTATTTCAAGTATTTTATTTATTTGCTCATTAACAACAGTATTTACTTCAAGTCCTTCTGTAACATTTTTAGATACATCATCATTTGCTATTTTAGTATCCATTACTTTATTTTGTATATCAAATATAATTGATTCTATTTTTTTTGTTTCTTCATTTGTTTGCTCTGCTAATTTTCTTATCTCTTCTGCTACTACACTAAATCCTCTTCCTGCTTCTCCAGCTCTAGCTGCTTCTATTGCTGCATTTAGCGCTAATAAATTTGTTTTTTCTGATATTGAATTTATAGCAATAATAATATTTCCTATATTTTCTGATAGTACAGTTAATTCTTGAATTTTTACATTTGCATTCTCCACACTTTGATTAATCTGATTCATTTTATTTGATAAATTATCAATATTTTTTATACTTTCATTAGCTTGTTGTTTTGCTTCTGTTGATATATCTAATGAATATTTTGCATTTTCATTCATTGAGATAGCTGAAGCTGATACTTCTTCTATTCCTGCAAGTGATTCTTGAGTACTTGCAGTTTGATTTCTCATTTGATCCATAGTATCTTGTACTGCTTCTGTTAATTGTAATAATCCATTTTTTACACTTTCATTATTCCCCATAACAATCCCATCAAGATCTTGTTCTAATACATTATTTTTATCAAGAATTTTATCTATTCTCACAACAGAATTATCTATAACTTTATTCAATAATACAAAAAACTTAGAAAGCTTTTCTGCTAAAGCTGGATTAACTTTTTCTACTTCTGATAAATCCGTCTCCAAATTTCCTTCTGCGATATCTTTTAATACATTAAAAATTGTGTTTAATGCTCCAAGTCTTGGTAAAATAAACATAAATAGCATAATAAAAGATAAAATAAGTGGTATTATTATTACTGCTAAACTAAAAAGTAATAAGTTTCCTATAAGTTTTGAAGCTATTATAGATGTAATTGCTGTTATAATAATTGTAGATAGTACAATAAACATTGATATCTTTTTCATTCCATTACCTCTCCTTACTTATAATTTTAATCAATATAGTATAACTTTTTTTTATTTAATTGTCAATTTAATAGATTTGAATAATAATTAAAATTTTATTTTTTATAATAAAACATCAGTTAATCTAAATTAACTGATGTTTATTTAATTATTTATATAATTTTTTAGTTAGTTCTTTCATATCTGATTTTAATTTTATTCCTGATAATAAAGAGCCCGCAGCTGTTATATCTCCTATAAGTACTCCACCTACAAATTTATTATTTTCAAAATACGCTTTTTTATAAACTTTATTTATAGGATCGTTATATACTGATATTTGATAGTTTTTTTCTGGATCATTTCCTATATCTCCTATTGAAAATATCTCTGTATCTAATCCTGAAAATGTTACAGGTTGATTTTCTAATGTATACGTTAAATCATCTCCTACCGCATTTGCTCCTGCTACTTTACCTTGCTCAAGTGCTGTTTTCCATAATCCTTGTACTATCCCTTCAAATTCTGCTACATCTCCACAAGCATAAACATCTTTTACATTTGTTTCCATTTTATTATTAACTACTATTCCGTAATTTGTAATTATTCCTGATCTTTCTGCAAGCTCTTTGTTACATCTAATTCCAGCACTTATTATTACCATATCCACATTAATAGATTTTCCATTATCAAGTTCTATTCCTGTTACTTTTTCATTGCCGTTTATTTTTCTTACAAAGTGATTTTTATATAATTTTATTCCTCTATTTTTTATGATTTCTTCTAAAATAACTGAACCCTCTTCATCAAGCTGTTTTGGAAAAATTCTTGCTTCCATTTCTACTATAATTACCTCTTTTCCCATTTCAGCTATTTCTGATGCTACTTCTAATCCTAAAATTCCTCCACCAACTACAGCTATTTTATTTACTGTTTTTAGATTTTCTTTTATTCTATCTGCATCTACTTTTCCTCTAAGAGTATAAGTGCCTGGTTTTTCAACTCCTAAAATTGGTGGAATATTTGATCTACTTCCAGTAGCTATTATAAGTTTATCATATTTTCTTTTTGTAGAATCTCCTAAATAAATAGTTTTATTATTTGTATCTATTTTTTCTATTAATGTATTCAATGAAACTTTTATATTGTTTTTTATGTACCATGATTTTTCTTTTAAATAAAGCTCATCTAATGTAACATTATCACCTAAAAAATCTGATATACTTGGTCTATAATATGCATCGATAGAAGCTTTTGCTATTATTTCTATATTAGCATTTTTATTTCTCTCTCTAGCAGCTTCTGCAGCCGATATTCCAGCTGCTCCATTTCCTATGATAATAATATTTTCTTCTGCTTCGCTAGTTGTTAATACTGCTGATGTTTCTTCTATAACTTCAAATAATTCTTGTCCTACTCCACAAGCTGGACAAACCATAGGTGGAAGAACACCTTCAAATATTTCTCCACATACAAGACATCTCCATTTTTTTATTTCTCCACTTGGATTCAAAGTTTCTAAAAGTTCTATTTCTTCTTGTTTTCTAGGTGGTACTTGGCCTGTCGTTACATATTCTGCAAATTTTTTACCAAATTCTACAGCATTTAAAAGTTCATCTTTTGATGGTTTGAATTTTATTCTGTATGGATCAACTACATTCATTCTAAGTTGTTCAAATCTATCTATAATGTTTGGTACTCCTTCTCCACTCCATCCATAAGAACCAAATGCAGACGCTATTTTCCCACCATGTACAATAGGATTTAATGAAATAGCTATATCCCAAATAGGTGGAAGTGCATCGCCATTTATAGTAGATGTTCCTAACAATATCCCATCAGCCCAATATATTTCATTCATTATTGATTGCTTTAATTCTCCATAGTTTGCAATATTTATATTATATTTTTTTATATCAAAATCCCCAAAACTATTTATTCCTTCTATTATTTTTTCTGCAATTTCTTCGGTATATCCATATGCTGATACATAAGGAATTACTATTTTAGGTTTTTCATTTGAATTTGTTTCTATTGACCATTTTTTATAAATTTCTACTATTTCTAACGGATTTTTATCTAATACAGGCCCATGCCCAGTACATATCATATCAATATTAAAATCTTTTATTTTATCTATTGCCTCAAGTACATATTTTTTAAATGGTCCAAAAATAGCAGTATAATAATATAATAATGCTGACATATAGTCATCATGTTTTTCAGTTGGTATTTTTGAATATAATATTTGATCAAAACTGTAATGTGAACCAAATGAATCACATGTAAATAATAAATTGTCTTCTGGTACATAAGTATAAATAGAATCTGGCCAATGTAAAAATGGAGCTGAAATAAATTTAAGTGTTTTATTCCCAAGATTTAAAGTATCACCGTGCTCTACAACAATTGAATCTATTTCTCTATTACATATATCTGCTAAAAAATCTATAGCTGCTTGTGACCCAACTACTTTTGCATGTGGTATAAGTTCTAATAATTTTTCTACAGACCCTGCATGATCCGGCTCTGTATGATCTACTACTATATAATCAACTTTATTTAAATCACCTAATATACTTTTTAATTTTTCTACATATTTATCGAAAAATTTCACTTTAACTGTCTCAAAAATTGCTGTTTTTTCACTACCTTTTACTATATAAGAATTATAAGTAGTTCCAAACTGTGTTTCCATTATAATATCAAAAATTCTTAAATTTGGGTCAAAAGCTCCTACCCAATAAATATCTTTTTTTAATTCTAGAGATTTCATACTAAATCCTCCTATTTTTTTTATGATTTTATTCACATTAGATTTTATATTATTTACATATTTTATACCAAATTTGTAAACTTTAGTCAATGTTTTTTTTATAAATTTGTAATTATTACAAAAATAAATGCAATCTTATTATTTAAATAAAAAAACTCTTTAATATATTTTAACTTATACTAAAGAGCTTTTCAAAATTTATTTATTTTTTTTTATATTTAATAAACTATCCATTTTATTATAAAGCGAACTTAATAAATATATATAATTATCTCTTATACTGTAAAATATCTTAATTTTTATCTCACTATTTGATACATACATTATTTTATTTCTATCTAACAACATTTCTAACCATTTATCACCATTATCTATTATATCATTTTTATATCCCTGTTTTATACTTATTTTAGGATCATTACTTATATCTAATCCTTTGTATTCTAAATATGATTTTATAAGCCTCCATGCAAATTCATAACAAAGTTCAAATCTTTTTAAGATCCCATCTAATATAAGTGCATCATTTTGCGATTCTTTATATACCTCAATTCCTTGCTTTAATGAATCTATTGCTATATTAAAATTAGATAATTGTTTTAAAAGTTGTACTCTGTCAACAATAGCTTCCCCTTGTCTATTAGTTTTATAAATTATCTCTCCCTCTTTTTCGAGATATTCCCATAGCATTAGATTTTTTATTTTATCATTATCTATCACATCAAAAATAAGTATAGTATCAATTAATGATAAATCCTCTATAACTTTATAAATTATATTATCTCCACTTTCATTAAAAGTAATAGATAAATCAATATCTGAATTTTCTTTATAATCACCACGTACTCTTGAACCAAATATTTTTACTTGCTTTATTTGAGGATATTTTTTGAATACATCTATCATCTTATTATATACTGTTGTTTTTAATCCATATCGTTGACTATACATTTTACCACCTTTAATTATATTAAAAAATTTATTTATATATTTTAATTATCGGATAAATTTTATTCTTGTTTAAAATTATTTAATAAATTTTTATAATTCTTTTTATTTTTAATAATTTTATAAATTAAAATAGCGCAAAATAAGTTTTTACGCTATTTTAATACATAATCAACATTTTTTTCATTTTTATATAATTCAAATTTCTTCTTTTCTTTTAATATTAGATGAATTTCACTATCTTTAAAAAATATCTCTTTAAAAATTTTATAATTTAAATACTTTTCAAATTCTCTATTATTTAATTCGTTTAATATATAGTTTTCTTCTATAATTATATGTTCTTTAAAATATAAAAGTGCATATAATCCCAAATAATAAAATTCATTTTCTTTTAATCTTTCTAAAATATTTTTCAACTCAATTAAATATTTTTTTAAATTTTTATCTGAAATATAAAGGTTTGTTTTAATTTTAGCAATTAATTTTAAAATCATAATCTCCGAATTATTAATAATATCAAAATATGAATTTGCAAGGCTATAATTTTCTAAATGTAAATTGTAAATTCCTAAAATAAAAGATCGTATATCATCACTAGTTTCATAATAATTAATTAATTCTAATATATTATTTTTTTTTAATATTTCAAATAACAAAAAATAAAAATTAAGTGATTTTATAAACTTATCCGAAAAAAATTCTTTTTTATTTAAAATGAATTTTTTTAATGAACGAAAGCACTCTATATTATCAGTAAAAAAATTTATCTTTGCTAATTTAAAAAAACTATTTTCCACTTCTTCTATAATTTCTTTATTAGTAAAATCAATATGAAACGCTGTATTTAAAAAAAATTTTGCTTTTTCTAATTCATTATTTTTATAAAAACAATCTCCTAGTTTAACATTTAATTTAAATATGTTATTTGATAACTCTTTTCCAATTACAAAATTAATTATTTCTTCTATTTCATCACTTGATTTAATATTATCTATTTTTTTGAAATACATTAAAGCTTTTTCATCAATTTGCTCTTTTACTGTTTTAAGAAGTTCTTCCGGTTTTATTTCAAATAATTCATTTTTTAAAAAAATCAATTCATTTATTTTTTTACAAATAATAGCTGCCGTTCTCATTGTTAAATTAGCTCTATTGTTTTCTACCATACTAATAAAATTACGTGTTACTTCATCATTAGTTATTTCATGTTGTTTTAAACTATATTTTTTACGAATTTTTCTCAGTTTTTCTCCTGGTGTCAAAAATTCTTTATCCACATTCCCCTCCCTAAACCACACTAATATTTTTGTGAATAATTTTATATATTATTTATATCTTAATATATATTATAGCTCTTTTAACAGGGAATGTCTACGTAAGAATATTATTTACCTTTTTATTACTTATCTTTTTTAAATCCTTCACTTACTATTGTATCATATAAATTTTTTAATTTTCTTATTTTTAAAAATAGATGATTCACTTTTATAGTATCTGATTCAAAATAATCTTTTGCATAAATATCATGAAGTTCATCTACAACTTCTCTTAAAGCATATACTTGATTAATTTTATCTGTTCTATCTGCTTTTATTAATAGAATAATTTTATTTTTATTTTTATCATCAAAATAAAAACCACCATTTTCTTCATTTATATACCCATATTTTAATAATAAAGATAATTCATTATTTGTAACCTTGTATTTTTGAAAAGTTTTTTTGTTAATAATTTCCATTTTATCCTCCTAATATATTTTAATCTGAATAATAATAAGAACCATCATCTTCAATAATTAATGTTTCTATTTGATTTGATTTCTTATTAATATCTTTAACACTATCATTTCCCTCTAAGATAGTATCTTTTTGTGGTGTTAAAAAATGATTTGTTGTCGAAGTGTCAATATTTGGTTTTGATACTGATACATATTGAACTCTTTGACATCCACCAGATAAAACTATTATTATTATAAATAATATTTTTATGATTTTCAAGCTAAACACTCCTTTTTAAAATATTTTATATATTATATAATTATTTTCGGCAAATTTAAAGTATTTATATTTGTTTTTTTTTTTAATAGTGCTATAATTATATATGAAAGAGGTGAAAGTTATGAGATTAACAATAAATATAATTACTTATATTTTACTAAGTTATATTTTATATAAACTATATAGAAAACAAAAAATATTAAAAATATTAAAATTTAAAAATGTTGAAATGATTAACTATAAAGATTATTCTCATAAAAAAAGAAATAGTACTTTAACTGTTAAAAGACATCGAATAAAAAGTGATCTTGTATCAGAAGTTATGGATTATTTTGTTGTATTGCCAAATAATTATGATAATATGAAAACATATCCTGTTTTATTTTTTTTACACGGATTAGGAGATAGTGCTATTGATTGGATTGAAAAAGCTAAACTTTTAGAAACCTATGACTCTCTAATTAATAATAATAAAATAAAAGATATTATTCTTGTTTTACCGGAATCTGGTGCAAATGGCAGAAGCTGGTATACAAATTGGTATAATATTTCAAATAAAAAATATGAAGATTATTTTACTATAGAATTAATTAATGATATTCAAAAAAGATATAATATTGATACTCAAAATATGGGAATAACTGGATTTTCTATGGGTGGATATGGGGCTTATAAATTAGCTTTAAAGCATCTTGATAAATACAAAACTATTGCTAGTTTAGCTGGTGCTATTAATTTCCCTAGACTTTTTTCTAGACTTTTAAAAGGTTTTGGATTATTAAAACATCTTAAACTTAGTGATAAAAACAAAGAATTACGAAATTTAAGAAAAATTTTTGGGAAAAAAATTAGATATTCTAATAATGAAAATGTTTTTACTTTATTAAAAAGAAAAATGTCTGAAGATATGGAACTTGTAAAGTCTAAATATTTTTACTTGAGTGTTGGCGAATACGATAATAAAGGATATACTATGTTACTTCAATGGGAAGATATTGTTGAACATATGGAAAAATATAATTTTCATTATGAAGCTAGACTTGTAAAAGGAGAAGGTCATCGTTGGGAATATGTAGAAAAAGAGCTTGAAAGTGTTCTTTTATTTCATTCAAAATATTTTGACTAAACTATTTAATCATTATAAAAAAGGAGCAAAAATGGACTATATAGCTTTTTATATATCGAGTCATGGTTTTGGGCATCTTACTAGAAATGTTGCGATTATAAAAAATATTTTAGAGCTTTCTAAATATAATATCTATATTGCATGTGATAAACCACATCTTGATTTTGCAAAAAAATACTTAATAAATTATTCAAATAGAATTATCTATTCTGAATTTACTACTGACATTGGTCTTATAAACTATAAAAATTCATTAAAAATAAATATTTTAGAAACTAAAAAATCCTTAAATAATTTTATAAAAAATATTGACAATAAAATTAAAAACGAAGTCAAAAATTTAAGTCTATTAAACATAAAATTAATTATAAATGATATTACTTTAATAGGAATAGAAGTTGGAAAAAATCTAAATATTCCAATAATTCAAGCTTCTAATTTTACATGGTATCATCAATACAAATATCTTAATATTTCAGAAAATATAATCAATTTTTATAAAAACATTTATAAAAAAATAGATTATTATATCGAATATATTCCCTCTTTAGATCATAATTTTATAAATACAAATATTGATACCATAGGTTTTATTTCAAGAAAATTTAACACTCATAAAATAAAACAAATAAAAGAAAAATATAACAAAATAATTTTTATTAGCTGTGGAAAATCAGCTAATTTATCTAATTTAGTTGTTAAAAACTTTGACGGTACAGTTATTTATACCGACGGAATAGATGTTACTAACGAAGATGGAAATAGCTTAAAATTAAGCATTGATACTCTTGATACACATAATTATTTAGCAGCTAGTGATATAGCTATAATAAAATCAGGCTGGAGTAGTGTCGCGGAAGCTCTTATTTCTCATACAAAAACAATTGTTTTAAATAGAGATGTTTTAGAGGATAATTTTATTAGAAATTATCTTTTAAAATATAAATATGCTTCTTCTATCGATCTAAACACTATAAATATTATTGATTATAATGAAATAAAAAGACAAATATCAAATGATATATGTTTAGAAAATTTAAATAAAATAGAAAACGATTTGGATAAAATCACTAATTTAATCTTTAATTATATAAAAAAACTTTAGGAATTTATCCTAAAGTTTTTTGTTTATTATAAAAATGCGGTGAATCTCCCCATTCTCCATATACAATTTCATCGCCTACACTTTTTACTCTTCCTGCTAAACATCCTTTACATTCTTCTTTTGTGTCTTCTACACATGGTTTATTATCGTATAGTTGATATTTTGCTCTATGTTTTCCTATTGTAGTAATTGGCATAAGTATATTTGCACCTGCTTTTAATCCTTTTTCTCTCCCTAAAGGATCAAGCGCTTGAAGTGCAGTTGTTGCTGCTATATTAACATCTTTTAAAAATATTCTTGTTACAGCTATCATATTTAATCCGTATCTTACTCTGTCTTGAATCTCTTCTATACTATCTTCTTTACCTTGTCCCATAGGTGTATCTTTGTGAAGAGCATAAGGCCCCATTCCTATCATATCTATATCCATTTCCTTATAAAACAAGATATCATTTGCAAGATCTTCTACTGTTTGTCCTGGAAGTCCTATCATTACTCCTGTTCCCACTTGATATCCAATATTTCGAAGGTCTATTAAACATTGCTTTCTTGTATTAAAATCATGTAATTTGTCTTTTGGATGTAAGGAATTATATATTTCTTCATTAGAACTTTCTATTCTAAGAAGGTATCTATGTGCTCCTGCATCAAACCATCTTTTATATGTATCATATGATTGTTCACCAAGTGATAATGTAATCCCTAAGTTACCTATTTTTTTTATTTCTTTTATAATATCTTCTACAAATTCTGTAAACTCATCATCTTGTCTTTCACCAGATTGAAGAGCTATAGAACCATAACCATTTTCATATATCCATTTAGCTGTATCAAGTATTTCTTCTTTTGTCATATGAAATCTCTCTACACTTTTATTATCTCTTCTTATTCCACAATAATTACAATTTTTCACACAAATATTACTAAACTCAATAAGACCTCTATAATATACTTTATTGCCTATTGTTTCTAGTTTTATCTCATATGCTCTTTTGTGTAATTTTGATATATCTTCAGTATTTTTTAAATCTAACAAATATACTAATTCTTCTTTAGTTAAATCATCTTTTTTTAATATAGCATCTAAATTCATAACTCCTCCAAAATATTTATCAAAAATAAAGTTAACTTATTATATCAAGAATTATGTTTTTTTGCAAAAGAAAAGTTTATTTTAAGTTAATTTTAAATATTTTTTTCACATAATCTCCTTAATTAACTTTAGTTATTATGTAAATAATATCAAATTATAATTGCTTTTTTTTGAAATTTATCATATAATATTATGAGAAAAATTTATTTTAAGTTTTTAGGAGGTTTTTATGCAAGTATTATCCCCAGTCGAAAAAATTGTCAACTTAAGAAAAAAATACAAAATAAGTCAAAAAGACCTTTCAAAGGATAATATTGCACGTAGTTATTTAGCTATAATAGAGTCTCAAAAAAAAACTATTAGTCCTAGAGTAGCTGAAATTCTTACTCAAAACTTTAATAAAATTTTTAAAGAACGTGGGATTGATAAACAAATTACCGTTTCATATTTATTAGAAGATGAAGAAGAACAATTCGACAAAATATGCAATTCTTTATACCAGGCTGTTAACTCTAAAAATGTGTATGGAGTTTTAAAAAAAATAAAAAGTACAACACTAAAAACAACTCATTCTATTTATAAAATTTTATTGTTTAAAAAAACAGCTGATATATTGTTTTTATTAAATGACTTCGAAGAGTCATATAATTTATATGATTCTATTTTAATTGATAGTTTAAATCCTGAAATTAATATAGATTTTGAAGAGATCCTTTATAATACGCTCTATATAAATATTATTTTTAATAATTTTAATAGAAATATCGACTTAGAAAATCAGTTTTTTAGTTATATTCAATCATTAGAAAATTATAAAGAAAAAATATTTTATTTATTAGGTATCTCTCATAAAAATTTAAATACTATAAATTATGCTTTAAGATATTTTGAAGAATTAGAAAAAATAGAAACTGATACTGAAAAAATATTTGAATTAAAATTACTTTTAGCAGAATGTTATGAACTTGAAAAATATTTTGATAAAGCTAACTCTATTTATAGAGGTCTTTTATTAAAATATAAATCTATTTATAAAAAAAGTATTGTAAATTTAAAATTACTTATTTTATCAAAACAAATGAATGATATTCAAAAAGCTAGTCTTTATATAAGGAAATTAAAATCTTTTTTAAAAGAATTAAATACCAGTAGAAATAATGATAAATTAATATCAGAAATAGAATTTGAATTTATTGAAATATCTAAAATTCTTCCAAATAAAAAAATGGCTTTAAAATCTATTAAAAATATTTTACAAAATCAATTAGCATCAACTGAAAAAAAATATCTTTCTATTAAATCGGCTTTTTATTTTTTAGACAAAAATGATATTATTTTTGTAAATTTAATCGAAGAATTTTATTTTAAATTGATGAAAACAAAACCTAGACATGATATTGGATTTCTTTTTATTAATTACTATATAGAAAATGAATTTTTTGATTTAAGAGATCGATTTTTAAGAAAAATAAAAATGTATATATTTTAAAATGACTATTTTAAAATTTTAGTTTTTTTACATAAAATATACTATTATTATTTCCTTAATAAAGAATTCTCTTGTTTAAATTTAGAATTAAAAAAAACAGAAGTAACAATAAAGCTACTTCTGTTATAAAAATTTAAATTTTAAAAGATTTACATATATTCTAATTATTTATAAAATCTTATTAATCTAATTTTATATTAATCCTTCTAAAGATGTATTACTCAAAAGTTTTTTAATTATAAATTCTGCAGGAAGAGGTCTTCCGCTATATAAAGTTTTAGCTGCATTTGCAATTACTCTTATATCATACTGGCTTGAATATATTTCAGGAGGATTTTTTTTAAGGCCGAGTAAAGTATAAACAGCTATAATTGCTGATCGAATTGAATAATCTACAGTAAATACACAATCATTTTTAATTTCTGTATATTGACCTAAAAATGCCAAATTTTTACTCCCTGTTGGAACAACTTCTGGTCTATCTCCTTTTACACGAGGCATAAATTGACTTGTTATATACGGCATCATTACTGGAATTACTATTGATTCATTAATATATTCCTGCATATTTTCTTCGTCAATTCCAAAATGATATAATAATTCTTCTAGAAGTTCTTTCCCAGTGCAAGCGCTCATTTCCTTTTGAATAAAATTACCTTTTTTATCAGGGAACAAAGCATACGCCCATAATACAATTGTATCCTCAGGTTGATTTTTAAATTGTGGTTGTCTATTTACAGTTACACTTAATAACCAGTTTGAATCTTTAATTGTTATTATTCCACCTGTAACCGTTCTATTCTTAATAATTTTTCTTTCTGCAAATTTTTCTATTAATTCTTTCATTTTAGTACCTTTTGCAGTAATTGTATAAGATTCCCATTTGGTTTTGTCAATATCAGAACAAAATACCTCTGGTCTTCCAAATGAACTATCTTTTTTAGCTATATTTTTCCATAAACTCCAACATCCACCCTCACTTCTATCAAGAACAGGTGCAGTATTCATATTTCCAAGTGTTGAGTTTTCAGTCATAGAACCATTAGTAACAAACACTAAATCATTTTCTGTAGTTTTAATAACCTCATTATTATTATTACGCAATATATGAATTCCTTTTACAATTTTTTCATTTAAATTGATTTCTATATCTAAATCCACTACTTTTGTATTATTTTCAAAAACAACATTTTGTAATTCTAACCATTTTTTTAATGGCAAAATCATAGAATCGTATTGATTATATTTAGTAAATAATAATCCATCCATTTTAGTCATTCCAGGTATTAAATGTATAAATCTATGCATATAACGTTTCATTTCAACTACACTATGCCAATCTTCAAAGGCAAACATACTTCTCCAGTATAACCACATATCAGTTTCTAAAAATGATGCATCAAAAAACTCTTTAACTGTTAATTTCCCAAGTGCATCTTCAGTTGCTAAAAAAAGTTTAGTCAATTGTTTTACATGAATATCTTCTAATCCCAAACTTGAAAAGTCAAGCTTTTCACCACGATTGGCAATTACTCTACAATTAGAATAATTTGGATCAATATCATTTAACTCTTTAAATTCATCTAATACAGTTCGATGCGGTTCTTCAATAGACGGGATTTTACTAAATAAATCCCAAGTACATTCATAATGTTCTTCCATTTCTCGTCCGCCACGTGCTACATAACCTTCTTCTGGATTTCCAATACCATCCATTGCACCACCAAAAATATTACCTTGTTCTAAAATAGTGATTTTTTCTCCATTCATATGTCCATCATTTATTAAATAAGCTGCCGCTGCTAAAGAAGCAATTCCTCCACCAATTAAATAAGCTTTTTTACTTTCAATTCCTTCTGGTTTAAGTGTATTAATCTTTTGATAATTTCCCATAATATTTTCCTCCCTATATATATTATTTTAATTATTAATAACTTTTAATAATAGTTATTAATAATTAATTTATACTTGAATCCACAATATTTTTTATAAATTTATCAATTATTTTATATAATATATTTAATAATATATATACTTCATAAAATCTCATGAATCCAAGCTATAATAAATAATAATATTTTATGAGAAATAAATCAATAGACACCAGTTATCGTCTGTATAATTTTTAGACATTTATAACAAAATGTCTATTTTTTTTCATTTAAATGCTTTTCAATTATTTTTTTTATATCCCCTTCTACTAAATTATTAACCTCTTTTACAAGAACTTTTGGTTCTTCTATAAATCCATCTCGAATCCATGACAAAATAATTCCTGTAAGTCCATAGCTATAAAAGTTAGCTGTTATTTTTTTTGTAAAATCACTAATATTTTTCTCTTTAGCAACATCATTTATTACCGCAATTAATAAATCATTTGTGATATGAGAAAGAAATTGATTAAGATATTCTCGTCCAGAAGAATTCATACAACTTTTACAAAACACTTTATTTTCCCCAACAAATTCAAAAATTTTTAAATATGCGTCTTGCCAATTTTCATAATTAATTAAGTTTTTTATAGGTTCCACTGCTTCGGATTTAAAAATCCATTTAACTAATGAATAAATATCATGAAAATGATAATAAAATGTTTGTCTATTAACTCCACACTCTTTAGAAAGTTCTTTAATAGTAATTTCATCAAGATTTGAATTAATTAAAAGTTTTTTTAATGATTCACCCAAAGCTTTTTTTGTATTCAAAGGCATATTTTCCTCCTTAAAATTTTAATATTATGTTAAATTTTTTTATTTAAAAATTTTTTTAGAAATTTATAAAACTATTATTTATCTAACTGTCTGTAATATCTCACATATTAGTATTTATTCTTTAAAATTCACATTATTAATGCAACTATTAACATAAAAAATATTCCTAATTTAATCACCCTAAATTATTATTAATAGTATAACATAAATAAACTCAATATAGAAAATAAACTAAAAATAATTAATTCAAATAAAATAAAATGGTTGTATAATCTATAAAAATAACAGAAAACGATACCAATTATTTAATTATAATTGATATCGTTTTTGTTTTTTTAATATTTACTTAAAAAGAATTATTTAAATTATACTCCTAAAAGTTTTGCTATCTATAAAATTAGCACATCTCTTTTAAAGCTCTAAGAAGCTCTGATACTGACCAAGCTTGTGCAAAACATCCTCTAGCATTGTGTGGTTCGTCACCATCAAATATTTCTGATACTGAATTTATACATCCTTCTCTATAAAAATGTTCTATTAATCCATTTAATAACAATCTATTTTTTTCTTTATTATTATATATTTTATTATATGCTCCTACAAAATGACCCATTAACCACCCCCATACTGTTCCTTGATGATATTTACTGTCTCTTTCGTATAAATTTCCAAAATAAAAACCTTTAAATTCTATATTATCACTTGATAAAGACTTTAATCCTTTTGAAGTATATAACTTTTCAAGAACTGTATCTACTACTTTTTTTTCTTTATCTTTTGATAATAATGAATACGGCAAAGATACTACGAAAATCTGATTTGGTCTGATATCATCATTTTTACCTTCTTCACATATATAATCATATAAACAATTTTTTTCTTCATTCCAAAATATCTTTTCAAAATTATTTTTTACTAAGTTAGACAATTCTTTATACTCTTTATTATCCTCATTATATTTTTCTGCTAAATCTTCCATTAATTTTAATGCATTATACCATAATGCTGATATTTCAACTGCCATACCATATCTAGGTGTTACCGCCCAGCCTTTATATTTTACATCCATCCAAGTAAGATTATTATCTTTGCTTCCACCTGATATCATTCCATTCTCTTCCATATGTATATTATATCTTGTTCCAGATTTATAAAATTTTATTATATCTTTAAGAGTATTATAAATATTGTTTTTTACAAATTCATAATCATCTGTATACTCAAGATACTTGTATACAGCATAAAAATACCACATAGCTGCATCTATTGTATTATATTGAAGTTCATCTCCCTCTTTGTTTGGAAATAAGTTAGGCAACATTCCCTTATCACAATATTTTGCAAACGCTAAAAGAATAGCTTTTGCGTCATCATATCTGCCTGTTGAAAGAGTAAGCCCTGGAAGAGCTATCATTGTATCTCTTCCCCAATCACCAAACCATGGATAACCTGCAATAACTGTTTTCCCTCTAATCGAAGGTTTATTTACTATAAATTGATCACAAGCATACGCAATATCTCTAATTATTTCATTATCTTTTGATGCTATATTTTTTAATCTATTTACTCTATTTAATTCATCACTATACATTTTTTCTATATTAATATTATCTAATTTTTCAAAAGAAGCTACTATATAAAATGTATCACCTTCATTTAAAGTTATTTCACTATTTGCTATTTCATATGATGAGTCCAAATTATAATTTCCTCTTTCATTTAATTCTATATCGTATGCTATATTTTTTCTTACTGTCCCCTCAATTTTATTTCCATAAAAATCTTCATTATCTTTTCTATACTCTGATTTTTTTATATTGCCATTAGTATAAATATACATTTTATGATTATCAAACATTATTTCTAAATGATTATTTTTTGTATAAACATCATAATTATAATCTCTAAAAGGAATAATATGATCCGAATATCTATAATTAAAAAGCATATTTGTTTTTAATTTCAAATCTTTTTTAGCAGATAATAATAATTTATACTTTATTATTACAATATCTTTTTCATAAGGCATAAATAACTCTTTTTCAAGCAATGAACCATTTACCAAAAATATCCATTTCGGAAATGGTTTTACTTCAAATGATTGAATATATTTAAATCCTTCTTTAATAATAACCTTATTAGCATCTATTCTTTTAGAAGTAAACAAATCAATTCCATCAAAATTTTCTTCTATTTTATGTAATGTCATTTTTCTATCAAGAGGTATATCAAATGATTTTACCAATATTCCATGATAACTACGTGCTAAATTACCATTAATAGACCCACTCGAAAATGAACCGTTTCCATTCGTTAATAAATATTCTCTGTTAGTACCTAAATCATAATTTCCTAATATATCTCTACCTATTACCATTTTCAAAACTCCTCTTTGTAGTATATTTTTTACAACAATCTTAATATACTGTTTTTGTTTTTTATTGTCAAGAGCTAAATGTTTTATATTTTAATAAATAATTTTTCAAAACTAACTATTGACAAAAATTAAAAAAAAAGCTAATATTATACTAGACTGACGGTCAGTATAAAAAGAGGTGAGTTTTATGACAAAAAAAGATAAACTTTTTATAGCAGGTAAAAAACTTTTTAGCGAAAAAGGATATGAAAAAACTTCTATTGAAGAAATAATAAAAGAAGCAGCAGTAGCAAAAGGTACTTTTTATTATTATTTTAAAAGTAAAGAAGAATTTTTAGAAAAAATGTTTGACTATATATTTGATGAAGCAATTAAAAAATTAGAAATTATATCAATTAGAAAAGATATAGGTGCTACTAAAAAGCTTATTACTTTTCTAGGTGAAATGGTAAAAATGAAAACACAGGATAAAGAATTTACAGAAAAAATTGCTAGATATATTTTAGAAAAAAACTTTAATATATTAATATATAGATTCAAAGAAATTTATATGGAAAAACTTTCTCCGTATCTATTAAAAATTTTTATAGAAGGAAAAGAAACTGGAGAATTTGATATAGATAATCCAGAAATAACTCTTGGGCATTTTTTAAATTTGCTTACTTATGCAGGAGATCCAAAAAAAATGTTAAATAATCCCAATTATTTAAAAGAATTTGTATATACTAGACAAAGGTTAGTTGAAAAAGTTTTAGGATTAAAAAAAGGAACTATAAGAATTTTTGAAGAAATTTTCCAATTAAATATATAAAAACTTTTATTAATTTCACAGTAAAATAATATAGATTAGAGTTTTACTAAGAATTATTAAAAATCACGAAAGGAGAAATTATTAATGAAAAATATTAGTAAATTTTTATTATTTATATTAGTATCAAATTTAATATTTGCAATAGATTATACAACAGAATTAAATAGTAAATATAGTTACAATAATGAAGATATCTCTTATTATAATAGTGCAAAATTTGGAATAAAATTATATGAAAATGATTTATATACTGAAATAAGTTTTTTAGGAGAAAATTATGATACTAATAATGACTTGAAAGTTTATACAGCTTTTGCAGAAATATATCAAAATGATTTAACTTTAAGTATCGGAAAACAAAAAACTAATTGGGGCCTTGGAACATTATTTAATTTAACAAATATTTTTAATCAAGCAGATATTAAAAATCCAAAATCTGATAAAGAAGGAATAAATGGACTTGATATTAAATATAGACCTACTGGTATGTCAAAAATAGAAGGATTTTTATTTAAAAACAATTATAGTAATAAAAATATTGCTGTTAGATATATAAATTCTTTTAATAACATTGAATATAATTTAAATTATTTAGATTATAAATTATCTCTAAATAGAATAAAAGATATTATTGTTGAATTTAAAGGTGAAGACATAGTAGGATATTGGTCACAATTTAATTATAAAAAAATAAAAGATACAAGTACTAAAATAGCTACATTAGGAATCGATTATACATTTGATATTTTTGAAAAAAACTTATATATTGCTAATGAAATTATGAATAATTTTGATGAAGAAATAGTATTAAATTATACAAATTTTAGTTATTCATTAACTGATCTAATCACATATAATCAAACTTTTATATTTGATTTTAAAGGTGAAGAAAATGTTATACTCTCAAATCTATCTTATATTTTTAATGACTATACAACAATAGATATTACAAATTATAAATATAATAATATAAAAAATATTTTTAATACTACACAATCAATAAATGATAAATTGGAATTAGAATTCAAAATAAATTTTTAAAAATTTATAGCACTTATTAAAAAAAATAAATATTTTAAAATAAGAGGTGAAATTATGAGTATTGTAAAAATTAAAAAATTAACAAAAGAGTATCATAATGGAAAAATTTTTGTAAAAGCATTAAAAAATATCACTTTAGATATTAAAAAAGGAGAATTTTCAGTAATTGCAGGACCTTCTGGCAGCGGAAAAACAACATTATTAAATATAATTGGTGCTATGGATAAATTAACAACCGGAGAAATTATTATTGATGGAGAAAATATAAGTAATTTAAGTAAAAAAGAAGCAGCTGATTTTAGAAGACGAAAGATAGGTTTTATCTTTCAAAGTTATAATTTAATACCTGTACTTACAGCATATGAGAATATAGAACTTGCTCTTGATTTAGTCGGAGGATATACAAAAAAAGAAAAAGATATGTTAATAGAAGAAATTTTAGATCAGGTAGGAATATTAAACCTTAAAAATAGAAAACCTCTTGAAATGTCAGGTGGACAACAACAAAGAGTTGCCATTGCTAGAGCACTTGTAAAAAAACCAGCTATTATATTAGCAGATGAACCTACTGCAAACCTTGATACTGATACTGGAGAATCTATTTTAGATGTAATGGAAAAATTAAACAAAGAATTAAATACAACTTTTATTTTTTCATCACATGATATTATGATAATAGAAAGAGCTAGAAGAATAATAAAATTAAGAGATGGTATTTTACAAAATTAATATACTTCCATTTGTTATAAGGAAGGAGAAATTTATGATATTCAAAATGACTTTAAGAAATATATTTCGACATAAAGCTAGAACTATACTTACTCTCGTAATGATTATAATAGGAATATTTATTGTAATTATTGGAGAAGGTGCGAATAAAGGACTCGAATTACAAATTATAGATATGTCTATAAAAACAGATGTTGGTAAAAATAAAATATATAAAAAAGGATATTACAAAAATAAAGAAGATAAAAATCCAATAAAACATCTTATCGATAATGAAAAAACAATAAGAGATATTTTAAAAAATAAAGCAGTAAGTTATAGAATTCATTTTAATGGAAGTATAACAAATGGTATAAATGAATTAGGAGCAAAATTTTATGGAATAAATAAAAAAGAAGAGGAGCGTGTATTTAATAGAAATTCTCAAATAATAGAAGGCAAATATTTTAATAAAAAAAACGAATTGATAATAGGAAAAGATTTTGCTTATTTATTAGACTTAAAATTAATACTATTACAATTTTAGCGCGTACAAAAAATAATACTATAAATGCTTATGATATGATTATTTCGGGAATATTTAAAACAAATAATATTCTTCTAGATAAAAATGTAATATTTTTATCTAGAAATTTTGCTAAAGAGTTTTTAGAAATTGATAAAATAAATGATATTGTTATAAAAGATGAGCTTTTAGATAATGAATTAGAAAAATTAAATAAATTAAATATAGAAATAATAAATTATACTATTGAATTAAAAAACATGATAGAAGCAATGAAAATCAAAAGACAAAGTATGTTTGTAGTTAGTATTATTCTTTTACTTATGGCAGGAGTGGGAATAATAAATACTATGCTTATGGTTATGCTTGAAAGAAAAAGGGAAATAGGCATACTTATGGCAAATGGAATGAATAGAAAAGAGATTTTAATACTTTTTTTATCAGAAGGAACAACTATTGGAGTAATTGGTAGTACAATAGGTTTTATATTGGGGACTTTAGTTACATTATATTATCAAAAAAATGGAATCCTACTTCCTAAAGAGATAGATTCATTTACAAATAATATCCCTATATCAAGTATATTCTACTTTTCATATAATTCTACTATTTCATTTATATATTTAATAATTGGAATACTAGTAGCAGCTATATCAAGTATTTATCCGGCATATAAAGCAACAACTTTAGAACCTGCAGAAGTAATAAGGAATTATTAATAAAAACTTTATATTTGATAATTTAAAATTATTAAATATATTATAAATAATTAAAATATCAAAATTGGAGGCAATAAAATGATATTTAAAATGGCATTTAGAAATATATTTAGACATAAAATAAGAACTTTTCTTACTCTTATAATAATTATAGTAGGAGTAATGGTTGCAATACTTGGAGAAGGGTTAAATAGGGGACTTGAAAGACAGATAATTGATACATCTATTCGTACAGAAATTGGGATAAATAAGCTTTATCAAAAAGGTTATTATGATGAAAAAGAAGATAATGATTCAAAAGATTTCTTAATAGAAAATGAAAAAGAGATAAGAGAAATATTAAAAAATAAAAAGAGTGCATATAGAATTTATTTTAATGGTTCTATAAATAATGGAGTTGAAGAATTACAAATAAATTTTTATGGAGTAGATAGATCTGAAGAAGATAAAATTTTTAATAGAAGTAGTTACCTTTTAAAAGGAAATTTCTTAAAAAATAAAAAAAATATAGTTATTGGATATGAACTTGCTAATTTATTAAATTTAAAAATTGGTGATAGTATCACAATAATAGCTAGAACTAAAGATAATAATATAAATGCATATGATTTAATTATAGGAGGAATTTTAAAAACTGAGAATCCTTTTATTGATGGAAAAACAGCTTTTATAGATATTAATTTTGCAAAAGAGTTTATTGATATAGATAAAATAAATGATATTGTAGTAAATGAAGAATTAACTAAAGATGAAATAAAAAAATTAAATGATTTAGGGGTAAGAGTTGTAAATTATAAAGAAGAATTAAGTGGACTTTTAGATATTGTAAAAATTAGAAGAAAAGCATTTGGAATAATAAGTATAGTAATTTTACTAATGGCAGGAGTAGGAATAATAAATACTATGCTTATGGTTATGTTGGAAAGAAGAAAAGAAATAGGAATACTTATGGCAAATGGTATGAGAAAAAAAGAAATTCTAATACTTTTTTTATATGAAGGAATGATGCTTGGAGTATTTGGAAGTTTAATAGGATTTATACTAGGCTCTATTATTACTTTAAAGCTTCAGCAAACAGGAATACCACTTCCTCAAGATTTTAATGATGGTGGTTTTGCACTTCCTATATCTCAAAAATTTTATGTATATTATGATTTTGGAATATCTTTTATATATTTTATAGTAGGAGTAGTCGTTGCTTTATTTGCTAGCTTTTATCCTTCGAATAAAGCAACAAAGTTAGAACCAGTAGAAGTAATAAGAAATAATTAGTAAAATTAAATAAAGCTAATTTTTATATTATAGTGAGGTGATAAATTATGCTATTAAAAATGGCATTTAGAAATATTTTTAGAAATAAAAATAGAAGTATTCTTACCATTATGGCAGTTATAATAGGAATAACAGGTCTTTTATTTGGATTTAGTTATTTTGGTGGAGTAGAAGATTTATTTATTAGAGAAGGAAAAAAATTAACAGGCGATATACGAATTACAACTTTAGATTATGAATTAAAAGAAAAAACTATGGATACTTCTGCAAATGTAGATTATGAATTATTAAAAAATAATTTAAAGGATATAAAAAATATAAAGTATATGTTAGGTAGAATAAAATTTGGTTCTATTATGTATAATATGGAAAATGATGATGAAAAAGCTATGGGATTTGGTATAGAAAATAATGATTATAAAGTTTTAGAACTTGATAAATATATATATAAAGGAAGGTTTTTAGACTATACTAATGAGGGTGAAGTTGTAATAGGGGATAAATTAGCTAAAAATTTAAAAGTTGATTTAGGAGATGAAATTACAGTAATTACGAGTACAGCTAACGCTTCAATGTTTGCACTTAATTATAAAATAGTCGGAATTTATAAATATGATAATGACAGAATGAATAGAGGTTTTTATATTACACTTAAAGATGCGCAATATCTTCTTGATATAGATGGTAGAGCTACCGAATTTGCTATATATTTAAAAAATGATACAAAAATAAACAAAACTAAAAAAGAGATACTAAATATTTTAAAAGATAAATATCTTATAAAAAAATGGAATGAAGTAGGAATAAATCAATATATGTCTCAAATGCTACCTGTTATAAAAGCTATTTTTATAATAATATTAGGTATACTTAGTGGAGTGGTTATTTCAAATACTATGATGATGACAGTATTTGAAAGAAAAAAAGAAATGGGAATATTAAAAGCTATGGGAATGTCAAATTTTAAAATAAATTTATTATTTTTAAGTGAAGGAATAGTCCTTGGATTAATAGGATCTTTAATAGGTTTAATAATTGGTGGTAGTTTAGGATACTATTTATCAATTTATGGAATACATTTTGGTGATATATTAGAAAATGTATCTAATAATATAAATTTAGGGACAGTTATTTATACAAAAATGTCATGGGGAATAATAATAAATGTATTTATAATAGGAATTATAATAGCTTTTATATCTACATTCCTCGCAATATTACCACAAACAAAAAAAGAAATAGTAGAAAATTTAAGAAATTAGGAGGATATTTATGAAAAAAATACTATTTATATTTTTAATAATAATCTCAACTATATCATTTGGAAAAACAGCACAAGAAATTATAGATATGGTCGATTATAATATGTACCCTGAAACAGCTATATATACTGGAGAAATGATAATACATAAAACTAATAAAGACTACACTAAAAAATTTAAAAGTTATAATATAGGACAAAAACAATCATTTATGGAATTTTTATATCCGCCAAGAGATAAAGGAACAAAATATCTCAGAATAGATGATAGTTTGTGGATATATTTACCAAAAGCAAATAGAACAATAAAAATTGCTGGACATATGCTAAAACAAAGTATGATGGGAAGTGATATATCCTATGAAGATCAAACAGATAGAACAAAATTAAATGATTTATATAATTCAAAAATTATTAAAGAAGATGATAAATATTATTATATAGAAATGATAGCAAAACCAGATACAGAAGTTACTTATTATAAAAGAATTGTTACTATAGAAAAAAATACATATGTATTTAAAACACAAGAAATGTATGCGAATTCAGGAAAATTATTAAAAGTAATGGAAGTAGAAAAATATCAAAAAATTGGTGATAGGTATTATATGACAGAATTTAAAATGTCAGATAAATTAAAACAAAACACATACACAAAAATAATCATAACAAATATAGAGTTAGATGTAGATATAAATAAAAATATATTTACAATTAAGAATTTAGAAAAAAGATAAATAGAAAAAGCATTATGCTATTATAAGTATAATGCTTTTTTGTTTTCATTTGATTATATTTATCCATAAAGATATAAAACCAAATAATATTATTATAAAAAAAATCTAAAAATATAAAATTTTGTAGAAAAGAATTTGAATATAATTTGAAATTCTAAAAAAAGGTTGCTAAAATTAGCAACCTTTTTTTATTTATTTACAGGACAATGACTACACTCACTATTTTTACTATCACAATGACATGCTGATTCTTTACCTCTTATAAAATTAAAAAATTTTTTAAATGAAAAGTATAAAGGTATAGCTAAAATAATCAAAATTATTAATGTTTTCATAACTCTCATCTCCTTATCTAATAATTAAAGAACCTATTTGAAATACTAATGTTGAAACTAAATAGGGAACGATTAAATATATAAGAAAAACATATTTTAAAATTCCCCAACCAAACTCTTGTTTATACGCTCCAAGAGTAACAACACAAGGTATAGTTAATAAAATAAATAACATATATGAAAATGCTCTAAGCTTTGCTCTACTGTCAGTCCATAAATTTTGAATTTGAGTAATTATTCCATTTCCACCTTGTTCTTCTAACTCTTCTTTACTTGGCGGAGTAAAAAGTCCTTTAATATCAATGATTATAGTTGATTTTGCAGAGTCAACTATAGCGTCTTTTAACATAAATATTTGTTCTTTTGTATCATTTATAAAATTATATTCAATTTCTTTTTCTTCATCTCCAGTATTAGTTTGAAGAGCTTGTCCTAAAAAACCAACAACTATTTCTTTTGCTATTAATCCTGGTGGAATAGCCGCCACTGTTTCCCATCTATCAGCAAAACCAGTAGGTTTAAATACAGGAGCTATAGTTTTACCAAATTTTCCCACAAAAGAGGATTCTACATTACCATTATTTGGAAAATACATAAGAGCCCATAAAATAACTAACATAGCTAAAATTATTGTTCCTGCTTTTTTTATATATTCACCTGTTTTTCTAAATGTAGAACTAATTACAGCATGAAATGAAGGTATTCTATATGGTGGAAGCTCTATAAGTAATGCTTTTTCTTCAGGTTTAAAATATTTATGAGCTTTATATATAGAACCTATAATTATAGCAGTTAATATCCCTATTAAATATATAGACAAAATGATAAATCCAGCTTGTTTACCAAAAAAAGCAGCAGTAAATAATGCATAAACTGGTAATCGTGCACCACAAGACATAAAAGGAATCATAAGTGCAGTAAGTTTACTTGAATTCTTGTCTTCTAATGTTCTAGTAGAATAAATGGCTGGAACAGAACAACCAAATCCAAGCATCATTGGTAAAAATGCTTTTCCATTTAAACCGACATTTTTCATAAGTCTATCCATAATAAATGCTATTCTTGACATATATCCACTTTCTTCAAGTAAAGTAATAAAGAAATGTAAAAATAGCATAAGAGGAACAAACACTAAAATTCCACCAAGTCCTCCGATTATTCCATCTACAATAAATGATTGTAACCAATTTGGAGTATCTTGTAAAAATAATGCAATATATTTCCCGATATAATCTGCAATAAATTGATCCGTATAATCAATCAATGGAGCAGACCCATTAAAAGTCATAGAGAATAATAGACCCATTATTATTACAAATGATATCGGACCGAAAAATTGATTTAAAATAATTTTATCAATTTTTTCAGTAGTATCTAATCTATTTTTTATAGAAGTAGTAAAAGTTTTAGCTAAAATTCCCTTAATTACTCCATATCTACTTTCTGTAAAAATTGTTTCTATGTCTTCTTCAAATTCTTTTTCTAATTCTTTTCTTATTAATTCTATTTTTTGATAATTAATATCAAAATTTTCTATTTTTTCTAAGAAATGCTTATCTTTTTCAAGAATTTTTATAGTCATATAATCTAAATGAAATTGTTTTGAAAATATATTAAAGTCTTTTGAAGTTTTAAGTATATCTTCTACTTCTATTAATTTTTTTTCAATAAAGTTATTAAATTTAATTTTATATTTAATATGATGTTGTTCTTTTTTAGTTTTAGCTAGATCAATACAATAATCTAAAAGAGCGTCAATACCTTTTTTAGTTTTAGCACTAGTAAAAAAAGATTTTATACCAATAAGATCTTCAAATGTATCTAAATCAAGTTTATAATTTAATTTTTCAAATTCATCGTGAAAATTTAATAAAAGAATCATAGGCTTACCAAGTTCTTTTAAAAGTGTAGTTAAATATAGGTTTCTTTCTAAATTAGTAGAATCAACTACATTTATTACGATATCCGGATTTTCATTTATTATATAGTCTCTAGTAATAATTTCCTCCATACTATATGGACTAAGGCTATATACACCTGGTAAATCGACGAATAAAAACTCTTCATTTTTATATATTACTTCAGCTTCTTTTTTTTCTATAGTAACTCCTGGCCAGTTCCCAACATGAAGTTTAGCACCAGAAATCGCATTTATCAATGCAGATTTTCCAACATTAGGATTACCAGCAAATGCAACTTTTATCATCTTTCCTCCTAAATATATTTAATGTGATTTATTTATCAAAAAAGTCAACAATTAAATTTCTTTGATATATATATTACTAGCATCACTTTTCCTAATGCAAATAGTAGTATTTTTAATTATAAATTCTTTTGGATCACCTAAAGGTGCATTTCTTTGATATTTAATAACTTCACCTTTTGTTATTCCCATATCCATTAGTCTTTTTTTTAATTTTCCTAAATTTTCAATTTTTAAAATTTTTGCTTTGTTACCTACTTTTAATTCATTTAAAGTCATAGCTAACACCTCTTTCAAATATTTTGAAACTCAAATATATATATCTTATATAAATTATATCATATAATTGTTTTTTGTCAATAATAAATTTTGAAGCTCAAAATTATTTTAAAATTTTGAAAACTTTTAATTAGTTTTATATCAAAAGATTTAAATTATTATAACTAAACATCTAAAAAAATTTTGAAATTTCAAAAAATTAGTATATAATGTATAAGTAAAATTAAAGAAATTGGGAGTGATAGTCATGAATAAAATTGCTATTTATTTTACATCAGAAAATGGAATAACAGAAAATGTAGCTTATGATATAAAATATGCTTTTGATATGGATATAGATATTTTCGATATTAAAAATAAAGGATTTGAAGAAATTTCTAAATATGATTTAGTGATATTTGGAACACCTACATATGGAGTAGGAGCATTACCTGATGCATGGAATGAAAAACTACAAGAATTAAAAACAGTTGATTTAAAAGGAAAATATATAGCTTTATTTGGAACAGGAAATCAAGTATTGTTTCATGAATCATTTATTGATGCAGTAGAAAAAATTTATACAGTAATAAAAGATAAAAATATAAAATTAATTGGTCAAACAGATACAAGAACTTATAATTTTGAAGAAAGTAAAGCTATATTAAATAATAAATTTTTAGGTTTAGCGATAGATGATATAAATCAAGCAGATTTATCAATAGAAAGAATAGAGAATTGGGTGATGGACTTAAAAAAAGAATTAAAAATATAAAAAAGAGGGTGAACTATGGAGATAGGAAAAAAACTAAAAAGACTTCGGCAAGAAAAATATCTTACTCAAGATGAACTTGCAAGAAGGTGTGAACTATCAAAAGGTTTTATTTCTCAATTAGAGAGAGATTTAACTTCACCTTCAATTGCTACATTAATGGATATTTTAGAAAGTTTGGGAAGCAATTTAAAAGAATTTTTTAATGAAGATGAAGAAGAAAAAATAGTTTTTAGCAAAGAAGATGTGTTCGAAGCAGAGGAAGAAGATTATAAAATAGAATGGATAATACCAAATGCTCAAAAAAATAGTATGGAGCCAATAATAGTAGAATTAGAACCCGGGGGAAAATATAAAGAAGATTCTGCTCATGAAGGTGAAGAATTTGGCTATGTATTAAATGGAACTGTTATTGTGCATATTGGAAGTAAAAAGTATAAGGCCAAAAAAGGTGAAAGCTTTTATTATAAAGCAAATAAAAATCACTATATTTCTAATCCTGGAAAAACAAAAGCAAGAGTTATTTGGGTAAGTAATCCACCAATGTTTTAATTTTATATAAATAAAAAAAAGGATTTAGAGCAACTCTAAATCCTTTTTTTTATTCTTCAATAGTTTTTAAATATGAAATTTTATTTAAAATATCTTCAAATTTTGATAAAAATTCATCTATTTCTTCTTTTGTAGAATTCACTCTTGGAAGTAATCTTACAACAGTATTATTTGTTACATTTAATAACATTTTTCTTTCAAGAGCCATATCTTTTATAGTATTAGCAAAATTTCCTACTTCTAATCCAAGCATATATCCTCTTCCTTTTATTCCTTTTATGATAGGATATTTTTCTTTTAATTTTAAAAGATTTTTATATAAATATTTTGCTATACTCTTTGATTTATCAATAAAATCTTCATTAGTTAAGGTTTGTAATAAATAAACACCTGCTGCACAAGCTACAGGGTTTCCTCCAAATGTAGTTCCATGATCCCCTGGCACAAAAACATTTTCAAGTTTTTCACTCACTAATATTGCACCTAAAGGAAGTCCCCCACCAATAGCTTTTGCCGTTGTTAAAATATCTGGAATAAAATTTTTATATTTCATATATGAAAATAATTCAGTTGTTCTAAAAAGACCTGCCTGAATATCGTCAACAATAATCAAAAAATTATATCTGTTTTTTAAATCTATTAAAGCATTTAAAAATTCTTCTGATATATCAACAACTCCACCTTCTCCTTGAATAGTTTCTAAAAACACACAACAAGTGTTTTCATTGACAATTTCTCTTAAACTATCAATGTCATTATATATAAAATGATTTACTTTTGGTAATATTGATTGAAATGGTTTTTGTTTTTCTGGTTGACCTGTTAGAGCTAAACTTCCAGTTGTTCTGCCATGAAATCCATTTAGAGCAGACACAATACTCGTTTTATTTATATTTATATTCCTTCCCCATTTTACTGCAAGCTTTAATGCTCCTTCATTTGATTCTGCACCAGAATTAGTAAAAAAAACTTTTGATGCAAAACTATTTTCTACTAATAATTTTGCAAGTTTTACTACAGGTTCTTGTATAAAATAATTTGAAAGATGCAAATATTTA
This sequence comes from Hypnocyclicus thermotrophus, assembly GCF_004365575.1. NCBI lineage: Bacteria > Fusobacteriati > Fusobacteriota > Fusobacteriia > Fusobacteriales > Fusobacteriaceae > Hypnocyclicus > Hypnocyclicus thermotrophus. The sequence continues at coordinate 168,369 of NZ_SOBG01000001.1, read as the reverse complement.
TTTAGTTGTTCTTTAATAGCATTTTTTATTCCTTCATTATTGTGTCCTAGTTGATTTACAGCTATTCCACTAAAAAAATCTAGGTATTTTTCATCACTATAAGTAAATAAATATCCACCGTCACCATAAGCAAATTCAATAGGAATTCGCTTATAAGTATTTAAAATATATTTTTTATCTTCTTCATAAAACATAATCATCACCCTATTATTTTTATTAAAAACTATTTACGTAAATCATCCACTAATTGAGTTTTTCCTTCAGTTTTTTCATCTTTTTCTTTTATTATTTTAGCCGGATTTCCAACAACAACAACTCCTGGTGGAACATCTTTGGTAACAATAGATCCAGCTCCAACTACAGCACCTTTACCTACTCTAACTCCTTCTAATACAACAGCATTAGCACCTATTACAACATCATCTTCTATTATTACAGGTGTTGCTGAAGGTGGTTCAATAACCCCAGCTAATACTGTCCCTGCTCCTATATGACAATTTTTACCTACTGTAGCTCTTCCACCAAGTACTGCATTTAAATCAATCATTGTTCCTTCACCAATTTCAGCTCCTATATTGATAACAGCTCCCATCATAATAACAGCTCTATCTCCTATTTTTACTTTATCTCTTATAACAGCTCCTGGTTCTATTCTTGCATTAAATTGCGTCAAATCAACAGTTGGAATAGCCGAATTTCTTCTGTCATTTTCAAGTACATAATCTTCTATTTTATCTTTATTTTCCTCCAAGATTTTAGAAATTTCTTCCCATTCCCCAAATACAATTTTAGAATTATCATCTCCAAAAGTTTTAGTATTATAAAAATTAATATTAGATAATTTTCCTTTTATATAAAGTTTACAAGGTGTTGATTTTTTAGCATCTTTAATAAATTTAATTATTTCTTCTGCACTATTTAAGTTCATAACATCTCCTTTCAAATATTTATTATTTATTTATAATATTAAATTTATATTATTTTAAGTTTAAAACTTCTTTCATTTTATAATTTCCAGCAGGTTTATTTATCAGATATTTCGCAGCAACAACTGCACCTTTAGCAAAAATTCTTTTTGAAAGTGCTTCATGTTTTACTTCAATAATTTCATCAGTTCCAGCGAAAATAATAGTGTGTTCTCCCACAATAGAACCACCTCTTACCGCATGAATTCCTATTTCATTTTTAGTTCTTTTTCCAATAATTCCTTCTCTACCATTTATTGCTTCTTTTTTTTCAGGAAGAGAATCATTAATAGCATTAAAAAATAATTTTGCTGTCCCACTAGGGGAATCAACTTTTTGATTGTGATGTTTTTCTATAATTTCTATATCAAAATTTTCATATAGAGTTTGAGCAAAATATTTTATTGTTTCAGCTATTAGATTTACTCCTAATGAAGTATTTGCTGCTTGTAAAACTCCTATCTTTTTACTTGCTTCTTTAATATTTTTTTCTTGTTCTTTTGAAAATCCTGTTGTAGCTATAAGCAAATTTATATCATTTTTAATACAATATTCTAATATTTCATCTATATTTGCAGGGTTTGAAAAATCTATAATTACATCAATATTTTCTTTGACTTTATTTAATGATTTATACACTTTATCCGTTTCTTCTTTTATAAATGGGTCAATAGCAGCAACAAAGTTTAGTGAATTATCTTTTTGTACTTCATCGCAAACTAACTTTCCCATATTTCCATAACCATAAACAGCTATATTCATATGACTACTCCTTAATTAAATTTAATTTTTTCATTTCATTAACTAGAATTTTAGTACTTTCTTTACTTAATTCATAAAGAGGAGGTCTTAAAGGCCCTACTTCATAACCTTTTAAATTCATAGCTTTTTTTATTGGAATAGGATTTGTTTCTATAAATAAACTATCAATAAAAGGCTTTAATTTTAATTGTAATTTAGAAGCTTCTTTTATTTGACCAGTTAAAAATAATTCTACAATATCATGAGTTTCTTTTGGCATAATATTTGCAATAACTGAAATTACACCTCTTCCCCCAAGTGATAATGTAGGAACGATAATATCATCATTTCCAGAATATATATAAAACTCTTCTTCTACTCTTCTTGCAATTTCAGCAACATAAGATATATTTCCACTTGCTTCTTTTATTCCTATAATATTTTTATGTTTACTCAAGTGTTCTACAACTTCCACTGGAATATTTATCCCTGTTCTCCCTGGAACATTATATAAAATAATAGGAATATTTACACTATTTGCTATTGCTTCAAAATGATTAATTAAACCTTGTTTATTAGTTCTATTATAATACGGAGTTACTTGAAGTAATCCGTCAACTCCAACCTCTTCTGCTTTTTTACTTAATTTTATTCCATGAGCAGTATCATTACTTCCTGTTCCTGCTATTACAGGAATTCTTTTGTTTATTTTTTTTACAGTGTACTCAATTACTGCTATATGCTCTTCATCATTTAATGTAGAAGCTTCACCAGTTGTACCAGTAATTATAATAGCATCAGTGCTATTTTTTATATGAAACTCTAATAATTCTCCTAATTTTTCAAAATTTATTGTACCATCTTCTTTAAAAGGTGTAATTATTGCAACACCAGAACCTGTAAACATTTATACCTCCCTATACTAATCCTTTTTTTATAAGAAGCTCCGCAATTTGTACTGTATTAGTTGCAGCTCCTTTTCTTATATTATCAGCAACACACCACAGATTTAATGTATTTGGATTGCTAAAATCTTTTCTTATTCTACCTATAAATACTTCATTTTTTCCACTAGCAAATAATGGCATAGGATATATATTATTTTGTACATCATCTTGTAATATTATTCCCTCAAAATTATTAAATAATTCAAATACTTCATTTAAATCAAAATCTTCTTCTAGCTCAATATTCATCGATACACTATGGCTATTTTCTACAGGAACTCTTACACATGTGGCAGTTACTGGTAATTCTGGTTTTCCAAGAATTTTTCTTGTTTCTTCAATCATTTTTATTTCTTCTTTTGTATATCCATTATCTAAAAATACATCAATATGTGGTAAGCAATTATTAGCTATTGGATATGGATAATTTTTAGGTTCTTCACCTTTTAGACCATTTTGTAAATCAGCTACTCCTTTTACTCCCGATCCTGATACCGCTTGATATGTAGAATATATAACTCTTTTTATACCGTATTTTTTATCTAATGCTTTTAATGGTAAAACAGATTGAATAGTAGAACAATTTGGATTTGCTATAATTCCATTATGTTTTTCTACATCATCTGGATTTACTTCAGGTACAACTAATGGAATATCTTTTTCCATTCTAAAAGCACTACTATTATCTACAACTATTACACCTTTTTTAGCTGCAATAGGTGAAAACTTTTTACTAATAGATGCCCCTGCTGAAAATAAAGCTATATCAATATTTCTATCAAAAGATTTTTCAGTTAATTCTTCAACTACATATTTTTTCCCTTGATATTCAATTTCATTTCCAGCTGACCTAGAAGATGCAAATAAATATAAATTTTCAATTGGAAATTTTTTTTCTGCTAAAACTTCTAAAAATTTTCTTCCTACCATTCCAGTAGCTCCAACTATTGCTATATTGTATCTCTTCATAAAACATCTCCCCTTTATGTTAAATTTTAAATAATATAAATACTAACTTATTTAGCTAAATTTATAAAATATTGTCCTTCAGCTATTTTTTCACTTGGACCAGTCATAAAAACACTTTTATCTATTATTTCAATAATTAATATACCGCCTGGTAATTGTGCTGTTACTTTATTTTCCGTTTTATTTAATTTATGTGTCATTACAACAGAAGCACAAGTCCCCGTACCACAAGCATAAGTAAATCCAGCTCCTCTTTCCCAGGTCTTAACAATTATATTTTTATTATCTATTACCTCAACAAAATTTACATTTGTTTTTTTAGGGAATAAAGGATTATTTTCAATATCACTTCCATACTTTATTATATCAAGATTTTCGATATTATCAACTATTATTACAGAATGAGTTGTTCCCATAAATAGAGATGATATTTTAAATGTTTTATCAAATGAAGTTATATCTTGCAAAATATAATCTTCTTTATCTATACTCATAGGAATATTTTTTGTAGTAAAAATAGGACTTCCCATATTTACTTTTGCAAAAAATTTATTATTTCTAATAGAAGTTTCTATTTTTATAATTCCGGCTAGAGTTTCTACATTTATTATATCTTTTGAAACAATATTGTTATTTCTAACATAATGAGAGAAACATCTAACGCCATTTCCACACATAGGAGCTTCACTACCATCAGCATTAAAAAATATCATTCTAACATCACCTATAGTTGACTTTGCGACAACTATCATTCCATCTGCTCCAATCCCAAAATTTCTATGGCAGACTTGTTTTGCAAGCTCACTATAATTATATTTTTTTACATCATCTTCTAAGAAAATAATAAAATCATTTCCCAGACCATGATATTTTTCAAATTTTATCATAAATTTACCTCTTTTTTTTTAATTTTATCATAATTTATATAAATAAAAATAAATATTATTAATTATAAATTAAAAGCTTTTGCTATATTTTCTACTGCTTTAGATTTATTTTCTTTGTCAATTGTAAATGATATACTAATTTCTGATGTTGTTATTTGATAAAAACTAATGTTATTTTCTGCAAATATATCAAATATCTTAGCAGCTACGCCAGAATGACTTATCATTCCTACTCCAACTACTGATACTTTTATAATATCTGATTTTTTAGATATTTGAATGTTAGGGTGATGTTCTTTTATTAGAACTATAGCTTTATCTAATAAATCTTCTTCTGTCAAAGGACATGTAAAACTTATATCTATCTTATTTCCATTACTCATACTTTGACTTATCATATCAACATTTACATCATTTGCACCAAGTACAGAGAATATATAAGCTATTTTTTTGGGTTCATTTTCAAGATTTAATAAATTAACCATTAATGCATTTTCATTTATACTAAGACCTGTTATTAGTTTTTGTTCCATTACTTGCTCCCTTTCTACTATATATGTTCCATTGTTTTGACATAAACTTTTTCCTACGTAAATAGGTATATTATATTTTTTGCCAAGCTCTACTGCACGAACTTCCATTACTCCAGCACCTAAATTTGACATTTCCATCATTTCTTCATAAGAAATTTCTTCTAATTTTTTAGCTTCTTTATATTCTCTAGGATCTACCGAATATATTCCATCTACATCTGTGTATATTTCACATGTAGCATTTAAAGCAGCAGCTAAAGCAACAGCACTAGTATCAGAACCTCCTCTACCAAGTGTTGTAATATCTCCATTTTCATTTATTCCTTGAAATCCTGCTACGATTACTATTTTCCCTTCTTTCAAATGAGCTTCTATTCTTTCTTTATTAATATTTTTAATTTTACTTTTAGTATGAGTACCCGTTGTTACAATTCCTGCTTGACTACCAGTTAATGAAATAGCAGGTTGACCTTTATGATTTAATGCAATAGTTAGTAAAGCTATTGTTTGTTGTTCACCTGTTGATAGAAGCATATCTAGCTCTCTTCTATTTGGATTATTTGTAATTTGTTTAGCTTTTCGTATTAGTTCATCAGTCATTTTTCCCATAGCAGAAACAACAACAACAATTTCATTGTGTTCATTTTTCATTTTTATTATGTGGTCAGCAATATTTTTAATTTTTTCAATGCTTCCTACTGATGTACCACCATATTTTTGTACAATTCTCATTTTTCCCCTCACTTTATTCTTCAAAATCTAAATCATTTCTAATTAAATCTTCATAAGTTTCTCTTTTTACAATTAAATTTACTTTTTTATCTTTTACCATAATTACAGCAGGTTTTTTAAGTCTATTATAATTACTTGCCATACTATAATTATAAGCTCCTGTTGAAAAAACTGCAAGTATATCATTATTATTTGGTATAACAAAATTTTTATTTTTAATTAAAATATCTCCAGATTCACAGCATTTTCCAGCGACAGTATATGTATCACAAGTAGTATCATTCAATCTATTAGCAATAACACCTTCATATTCTGCTTGATATAAAGCGGGTCTAATATTATCAGTCATTCCTCCATCAACAAATATATATTTTTTACCACTATAAGTAGTTTTTGTACTTCCTACTTTATATAGCGTTACTCCAGAATTAGCTATAATACTTCTTCCTGGCTCTATAGCAACTTTTTCTATATTCAAGTTCTTTTCTTCTAATTTATTTTCTAAAATCTCTATTATTTTTTTAAGAAAAATATCTAAGTCAATAGGGTCATCTTCACTAGAATAATAAATTCCAAATCCGCCACCTAGATTTAATACTTTTATTTTATAATTTAATAATTTTTCTACTTTTTTAATAAAGTCAAGCATAACTTCAGCCTCTGCATAAAATGGTTTTTCATCAAATATTTGAGAACCTATATGACAATGGAAACCTAAAAAATTAATGTAGTCGTGATTTATCATATTTTTAATTAAAGTAATTACAGAGTCATCAAATATTGATTCGCCAAACTTTGAATCAAATTTTGATGTTTGAATATATTCATGTGTATGAGCATCAATTCCAGGATTAACCCTTAGTATTACATTAACAGTTTTATTTGATATTTCAGCTAGTTTACTAAGTTTAAAAAATTCTTCTTTACTGTCAACAACAATCGTCCCCACATTATACTCAATTGCCATTCTTAATTCTTCATCAGTTTTATTATTACCATGCATATATATTTTTTCGCTTGGAAAATTAGCGAGTTTAGCTGTATAAAGTTCACCATCTGAAACAACATCTAAAGACAATCCTTTAGCATTTACAAATTGACACATAGCTTTATTAATAAATGCTTTAGAAGCATAAGCTATTTCAGTAGAAAACTTTTTACTTTTAAATGAATTTTTCATCAATTCAATAATATTCTCTACGTGTTCTCTATCAATAACATATAATGGTGACCCATATGTATTAACCAGAGAATTTACAGATAATCCACCAATATGTAAAACACCATTAATATTTTCCATACTTCCAAATAATTTCATAATTTTAACCTCCAAATAGTTATAAAAAAAAGCTGATAGAGAATACATCTATCAGCTGAAAATATAAGTTATAGTAAAATATAACACCCATTTTTAGCAGATAGCACTCCATTATTATACTACAATAATAATGACAGTTTCATGGATATTATCCATAAAACCAGCATATAACTTTCCTAAGGTTATACACTTCGGCGAATCTTCCTTTCCAAATACTTCATAGAATAGGTTTCTCCATATTTGTACTTTTAAGCTTCGCGCCTCTATCATCTAAATTTATTTAATTTTGATTATTTTAACTTAAAAATAGAAATAATAACAATATATATATTATATAAAAATTATATAATATATATATTGTTATTATTTAAATAAAAAAATGAGATATAGAAATATTTTAATGAAAAAAAGATTTAGAATTAAATTTAAAATAAAAAAACTATAAATAAAGGAAAATTAATATAATTTTAGAATATCCATACTAGAAAAATATGAATAGGAGGAGAAAAATGAATCAAAAAAAATTTTTTAAAACTATAAACCAAAAAAAAATAAATTATCTAATAGAAAGAGATAATTTAGAAAGAAAACTTAAATTTGAAGAATATATAAATAATAAACTTGAATTAAAAGAGATGATAAAAGTAATATTTAAATTTTTTAAAGAATTAATTAGATATGACGCCGCCGAAATAGTCTTTGATAATAAAGCTTTTTTTTATCAAGATAATAAATTTGAAGAAATAAAAAATTTAAACTTAAATATTGAATTTTTAAATCTTTATAATAGAGGAAAAGAAAACAAGAATATTTTTATTCTTAATGAGCATGGAGAATATCATGTAAGTAAGTTAATTAAACCTATTTATTATCTAGATGAGTATTATGGAGTGCTCATATTTGAAGCAGTAAATTTTGAATATGATATTAATGAAATCAATATAGAAAATGATTTAACTAAAAATATAGGAGTATATATCCATAATATTTTAGAATATACTAAAGCAAAAGAAGAAATTTATATTGATAATGATTTTAATATATTTAATAAAAAATATTTAATAAAAAATATAACAGAATTATTAGAAAATGAAATCAATTTTGGATTAATATTTGTAAAAATAAATCAATTTGAAAAATTAGAAAAATTATATGGAGAAAGTTTTATGAAAAAAATATTAGAAAATATATCTTTAATTCTTAAGGAGATAGAAATTAATAATTCTCCAACAAAAATAGGAAAATATAAAGATACCGTTTTTTATATGTTAGTAGAAAATATCAACAAAAGATTAGAAAAAATAGACATAATAAACTTAGATGTAAATATTAAAGACCATTTAAATTCATTATTAAATTTTAGTTTTTCTTATGGAGTGACACATTATTTTAGAGAAAAAACAATAAATGACATAAATTATATATTATCAAATGCAGAATTTGCAGTATCTACAATAAGTAATGGAGAAAAATTAAATATTTTAATAATATAAATTATTGTTTAACCTCTTGACATTTTCCAAAAAAGAAATTATAATAAAAATGTAATCATTACAAAATAAATAAGGAGGTAATTATATGGCAGTAATTGGAAGAAATTTAAATGATTTTTATTATGATATAATAGAAGGAAATGAAATTGTTGAGAAAAAATTAGTAGATACAGTATTTAATGTATTTCATGAAGGAGAATTTAAAGAAATAAAATTATCAGATTATAAAGGGAAATGGACAGTATTATTTTTCTATCCTGCTGATTTTACTTTTGTTTGCCCTACAGAACTGGGAGATATGGCAGATAATTATGACAAATTTAAAGAATTAAAAGCCGAAGTGATTTCTGTAAGTACTGATACTCATTTTGTACATTTTGCATGGCATAATGAATCTCCAACTATTAATAAAATTAAATTTCCTATGTTAGGAGATCCAACAGGAACTTTATCTAGAGCAATGGAAGTATATAAAGAAGATGAAGGCTTAGCATATAGAGGAACTATAATAATCAATCCAGAAGGAGATATAGTTGTTTCAGAAGTAAATGATATGCCAATAGGAAGAAATGCAAAAGAAATTCTTAGAAAACTTGAAGCAGCAAAATATGTAGCAGAACATAATGGCGAAGTGTGCCCTGCCAATTGGGAAAAAGGAAAAGATACACTAAAACCAGGAAAAGACTTGGTAGGAAAAATTTAAAAATATTAATAAAAAAAGAAATAAAGAGGGTTAATAATTATTTATTAATCCTCTTTTATTAAAAAAATATAAAAAATAGGAAATATAATGGATTTATAAATTAATATTTTAAAACTTTTATATGAGAAATTATTGAAAATTAGGTGTTAATTAAAAAAAAGAAAAAAACTTCTAAAAATTAGCAGTTTTTTTATATATTAAATATTTTTATAACAATAGGTATAATAAAAACAGTAAAAATACCTGCAAGACCAATAGCTAAGCTACTCATTGCTCCTTCTATCTCTCCAATCTCAAGTGCTTTTGAAGTTCCTACAGCATGACTAGCAGTACCTATTGCTATTCCTTTTGCTATTCTATTTTTAATATTAAATATTTTCAATATATAAGGGGCAAATATAGCACCAGTATTTCCTGTAATAATAATAGCAATAATAGTAAAAGGTACTTCTCCATTATAAGATTGACTTATACTCATTCCAATAGGAGTTGTAATTGATTTTGGTAATAAAGATATAATAGTAATTCTATCTAAACCAAAAATTTTTGACAAAAATAATACAGATAAAACAGCCGTTGTAGAACCAACCAATATACCAATTAAAATAACCCAAAAATGTTTTTTTAATAAATGGATCTGTTTGTATAAAGGTAACGCTAACGCTACAGTAGCAGGACCTAAAAGATATCCTATAAATTTTGCCCCTTTATTATAATAATTAAAAGGAATATTTAATATTAATAAGAATAATATTATTGATACCATTGTAAGAATAAGAGGATTAATAATTTGAGATTTTGTTTTTTTATGTAAATATGTAAAAAATATGAAAAAAAATAATGAAATTACTATACCAAAATTAATATTATTAAAAATTAAATCATTCATTTCTATCCCCCATTAATAATTGAATTGTAAAAGCTGTTACTATAATAGTAATAATTGTAGATAAAATTGATATAATTAAAATTTGAATCCAAACAGACTTTAATTTGTCTAAAATATTTATTAAAGATACTCCAGAAGGTATAAACAAAAATGTAAGATTAAAAAGTAATAAATTTGAAACTTTTTCTATTTGAATTGGTTTTATAATTTTGCTAAATAACAGTAAAAATAGTATTAAAAACCCTAATACATTTCCAGGAATAACTAATCCGAAAATACCTGATAAAAGATTACCGATATAATTAATTGAAATTAAAATAAAAACTTGCCTAAGTATATTCATAAATCACCTCATAAATAAAAATTACTATTTAAATATATTTTATCATATTTAAATAAAATTAGGAAATTATCTTAATAAGTTATATAATATAAAATATAGAAAATAATTCCAAAAAAATAAAAAGCAAATTTCAAATACAATATTAAAAAATTGACATTAAGCCTATAAAAAAGTATTATTGACAAAGTAAAATTTATATGTTATATTAAAATTGTAATAATTACAATTTTGAAATAAAATTTGAAAAAGAATTTTATAGTTTTTTTAGTATAATATTCTTAAATATTAAAATGAGGTGATTTTATGGATTTATCATTTAATTTAAATTTATCTGCTGATTCAAAAGCTAAAGAATTAGATGAAAAAGAACTTTATGATGTTGTAATAATCGGTGGCGGACCTGCAGCTATGACTGCTGCTGTTTATTGTATGAGAAAAGGTGTAAAAACTGCTCTTGTTACTAAAAATATTGGTGGACAGGTAAGTGATACAAAGTCTATAGAAAATTATATGGGATACAATTATATAGAAGGAGAAGAACTTGTTAAAAAATTTGAAGAACAAGTAAAACAATTTGAAATTGCTTTTAAAGACGGTATTCTTGTTACTGGATTAAAAATAGAAAATGATATAAAAATAATTTCATTAGATAATGGACAGTCTATAAAAACAAAATCTGTAATTGTATCTGCAGGAAATAGATGGAGAGAATTAAATGTCCCTGGAGAAAAAGAGTTTAGAGGTCGTGGAGTATCTTATTGCTCTACATGCGATGGACCATTTTTTAAAAATTTAAATGTAGTTGTTGTTGGTGGAGGAAATTCTGGTGTTGAAGCTGCTCTTGATCTTATAAAAATAGCTAAACATGTGACAATTGTTGAGTTTACAGATTCATTAAAAGCTGATAAAATACTTATAGATAAATTAAAAGAACACGAAAATCATAAAATTCTTTTATCTAGTGCGATTAAGGAAATAAAAGGAGATGAATATGTAACATCTGTAATGATAGAAGATCAAAATACAAAAGAAACTTATGAGTATAAAACTGATGGAGTATTTGTAGAAATAGGCCTTATTCCTAACTCTAACTTTTTAAAAGATATTATTAAATTAAATAATTTTAATGAAATAATTATAGATGAAAAATGTGAAACAAATGTACCTGGAGTATTTGCTGCCGGTGATATTACTTCAGTTCCATTCAAACAAATAATTATAGCAAGTGGTGAGGGTGCTAAAGCTGCAATGGCTGCTTGTGAATATGTAATGAAAAAATAAAATTTATAAAAATAAAAAGGGGGCAACAAATAATGTCAATATTTAACGACGATATAAAGTCTCAATTAAAAAATGTACTAAAGGATATGGAAAATAATGTAAAAATTATATTTTTTGGAAATGAGGAACAAATTTCAAAAGATACAGAAGAAATAATAAAAGAGGTTGTAGAACTTACAGATAAATTATCATTAGAAAGTTATAATTTTAAATCAGAAAACGATAAAGCAACTTTATATGGAATAGATAAAGCTCCTGGTTTTACTTTGTTAAAATCAGATAATAGTCAAACAAGAATGAAATTTTATGGTCCACCAGCTGGCTATGAAATTAATTCCTTTATTTTTTCTCTTTTAGAAGCATCTGGTAAAGAACAAGATATGCCAGAAAATTTAATCAATCAAATTAAAAGCATTGATAAAAAAGTAAATATAAAAGTATTTATTGGACTTAGTTGTCCTCATTGTCCTGGTGCAGTTATTGCAGCCCACAAATTAGCATTACTTAATGAAAATATAGATGCTGAAATGATAGAAGCAAATGCTTTTAACGAATTATCTACACAATTTGGCATAAGTTCTGTCCCTAGAATATTCTTTAATGATGATTTAGATTTATTAGGAGCTCAACCACTTGAAAAATTTATAGAAACTATCAATAAATTATAAATAAAAATGTCGGATAATCTCCGACATTTTTATTTATTAGTCTAGCATATCATCTGCTATGTAATATATTGGATCCTCCATTATATTTACTTCTACTATTTCTTCAGCATTTTTTAAAAGTTTTTTACAATCTTGACTTAAATGTCTAAGGTATATCTTTTTTCCAGCTTCTCTATATTTTGAAACCACAAAATTTATTGCTTCAATCGCTGAATGATCCATTACATGTGAATGTTTAAAATCTATAATAATATTATCATATTCATCATTTTTAGGTGAAAATTTTTGTTTGAAATTTGAACTCGATGCAAAAAATAAAGGTCCATCTATATAATAGGTTTTTTTATTTTCTTTGTATTCTACTTTTATTTCTATTTTTTTACCTTTTTCCCAAGCAAAATTAAGAGCAGATAATATTATCCCTACTACTACGGCAAGAGCTAAATCATGTACTACCGTAATAATTGTTACTATTATTATTATTGCCAAATCAAATAAAGGAATTTTCTTTCCTAATTTTAACGATTCCCATTCAAAAGTACCTATTACTACCATAAACATTACTCCTACTAAAGCTGCTAATGGTATTATAGCTATAAGTTTTGCTCCAAAAACTACAAATCCTATTAAACTAAGTGCTGCTGTTATTCCCGATAATCTTCCTTTTCCTCCGGATGTTACATTTATCATTGACTGTCCAATCATAGCACAACCACCCATACCACCAAAAAATCCATTTATTAAGTTTGCTAAGCCTTGCCCTATACATTCTTTATTACTTTTTCCCCTTGTTTCTGTTAATTCATCTATAAGTGATAAAGTAAGAAGTGATTCAATAAGTCCTACAAGTGCTGCTGTTATTGAAAATGGTAATATTATTTTTAATGTTTTCAAACTTATAGGTATTTTGGGTAAATGAAATTCTGGAAATCCTGCTCTTATTTCTCCACCAGCAAAATCTTTTACAGTTTTTATATTATAACCTTTACTGTTTAAATATATAGATATTAATGTAACCACAATTATTGCAACTAATGTTGCTGGTACTGCTTTTGTTAATTTTGGTAATAAATTAATTATTAACATAGTTAATAATACTAACGCTAACATTATATATAACTCTTTACCTTTCATCCATATAAAATTTCCTGAATTATCCAACACTTTAAACTGACTTAATTGTGCTTTAAATATTACTATTGCTAAACCATTTACAAATCCTAACATAACAGGATGTGGTATTATTCTAGCAAATTTCCCCAATCTTAATATTCCAAATAACATTTGAAATATCCCCATTAAAATTACTGCTCCGAATAAATATTCTATACCATATAAATTTACTAAGTCTGCAAAAACTACAGCTATTGCACCAGTAGCTCCAGATATCATTCCAGGTCTCCCTCCAAATATAGATGTAATTAATCCCATCATAAATGCAGTATAAAGACCTATTACCGGATTTACTCCTGCTACAAATGAAAATGCAATTGCTTCTGGTACTAAGGCTAAAGCTACTGTAACTCCTGATAATATATCATTCTTAATTGATTTTACGTTTAACACTCTTTCTCTCCTTTCGTTTTTCTTCCTAATCTCTCATTTGATTTACAAAGCCATTATTATAACATAATTTAAAATATATTTAAACATTTTTTTAAGACAAATTGAAAATTATAAGTTTAACTACATACATTTTTCCCTTGTTAGATATATTTTTTTATATTTTCACCTTGATTTTATTAAGAGATTATATTACTATATTATTACTATTTAATATTTCTTCTTAATTTAAAGGATTTTTCTGTCTTTTCAGTATATCTATTTTAGAAAAAATATTAATTTAGGAGGTTAAAATGAAAGATTATATTATTACTCATTTAGAAAATTTATCTATTAAACTTTCAAAAATTATAAGTGAAAAAGTGTATTGGGAAAATTTTTTAGTTACTTTAGCACAAAATAACATGAATAATGAAATTGAAATTAAAAATACTTTAAGACCTATTATTTCTTCAAACAACTTTAAAAAAGTATTTACTGCTTTAAAGACACTTAATGAAGAAATAAATGGTTTTCCTTTTGTAGAATTGATTAAATTATTAATAGATCTTAGTGATGAAAAATTAAAAGAAAAAGAAGTTGTTTTAGAAGAGGTAAAAGATGTACTTTCTGAGTTAGCTGTTCCTGTTCTTAGACTATGGAAAGATATTATTGTAGCTCCACTTGTTGGTACTTTAGATAGTGAAAGAGCTCAATCAATGGCTGAAAAATTATTAGCATTTACTTCTGAAACAAGAGCAAAATATGTTATTATTGACGTTACTGGTGTAAATGTTATTGATACAATAGTTGGTGGATTTTTAATTGAAACATTTAATGCTATTAAATTATTAGGTACAAATGTAATTCTTACAGGTATAAAACCAAATATTGCTCATACTTTAGTTAAAATAGGAATTGATTTTAATATGGTAATAGTTAAAAGAGACTTAGAAACAGCACTAAATTATTTAATTTTAGAAAAATAAAATTAAGGAGGAATAAATGGAAAGAGTCGTTACCTCTATAAAACTTTATAAGAATCTTATAGTACCTATTCAAATTGAATTAGATGATACCACTGTAGAAAAAATGCAACATCAAATATTAGAAGAAGTGGAACAAAATAATTTAAAAAGTATAATTTTAGATATAAGTATGGTAGATATTCTTGATAGCTATATATCTTATTCTCTTACTGAAACTGCAAAAATGGCAAAACTTCTTGGATGTGATACTTATATTTGTGGTATGCAGCCCATGGTTTCTCTTACCTTAGCTCAAATGGGAGTAAATATTAGAGAGATAACATTTGTAAAAGATTTAGAGGAAGCTTTAGAAATGACAAAGCAACTCAATAATTGAGGTGATTTTTTTGATAAATATTGATTTCCAACAATATGAAATAATTATAAATGTAAAAGAAGAAAAAGATATAATTTTAGCTAGGCAAAGCATAAAACATTTTTGTCAAAAACTAGGATTTTCTTTATCAGATATCACAAAAATATCTACTTCCATTTCTGAGTTAGCAAGAAATATATTTAGATATGCAAAAACAGGAAGCATTTTAGCAAAAAAATTAATTGATGAAAATAACAATGAATTTCTTGAAATTGTTGCTATTGATAATGGACCTGGTATTTCTGATATAGATAAAGCTACTACTTCTGGTTTTACTACAACTGAAACAAGCTTAGGCCTTGGTTTATCTGGAGTAAAAAGATTAATGGATTATTTTTATATAGATAGTGAAAAAGATAAAGGAACTATTGTAATAATTCAAAAAAGGAGGCGTAAATTTTGATCGAACCTCTTCACATTAATATCTCTGATGAAAATGATATTTTTATTTTAGAATTTCGTTTAAAAAAGTTATTAAAAGATAATTTGATTTTTAACGATAAAGTTTTATTAATCACGCGTGAATTGGCTACAAATATATTAAAATATGGTGGTTACGGTTATATTGATATATCTTTTATCGAAAATAATATAAAAATTATTGCGTTTGATTATGGAGAAAAAAATGAAAAGGTATTAAAACTAAGTAATGGATTAGGTTTAGGTTTAAAAGTAATTAAAAGTAATTCTTCTTTTTTTGATATTAAAAAAAATAAATATAATGGATTCGAAATAACTGTTATGTTATCACAAAGTAATAATAATAATAAAAATTTTAATTTGATATTTGGAGTTGCAACTAGACCTCATTACCTTGAAGAACATAGCGGGGATTTAGTTTATATTAAAAAATTAAATCACTCTTATTTAGTAGTTATAGCTGATGCTCTTGGTCATGGCGAAAAAGCTTATTTTGTAGCAAATCTTATAAAAGAGTATTTAAATGATTTTAAAAGTGATAATTTAAATAAAGTATATTTAGATTTAAATAATAAGTTACATAATACAAGAGGATGTGTAATTTTTGCTTCTATTATTCATAAAAATTTTTTAGAATATTTTAATATAGGTAATATTAGTGCTTATTTATTATCAGATAAAGGTATTAAAAAACTAATAAATAAAGCTGGAGTTTTAGGAAAAATTGATAGAAAAATACCAATAAAAACTCTTGATACTAATTTTCATAAAGAAAAATTAATAATAAATAGTGATGGTATAAAAGATACTTATTTAAACTATATCACTACACAAAATATAACTGATTATCAAGAAACTGCAGAAAAAATTTTAAAAGAATTTAGTATAAAAATAGATGATGCTACTTGTGTTATTCTAGGAGGTGAATAAATTTTGAATTTTGAAGATAATATACAGGAAATAAAAGATATCTATACCAAATGGCTTAAAACATATCTTTTAAACAATGATGAAGAAGAAGCTTTAATTTCTGTATATAATGATTTATTTATAAAAAACCATTTTATTATTGATGATATAATGGATATTTTTGATATTCATATTCTTGCTTTAAAACAAATATTAAAAATAAATAATGATAATGATAAAATTGATTGGATATATATAAAAAGAGCAAATGAATTTTTCGCACAATTTCTAACTTTATTTGAAAATTATAGACAAGTTTTAAGAGAGCAAGTAGAAATAGATCCTTTAACTAGAGCTTATAATAGACTTTCTCTAGATAATGTAGGAGAAAAAGTTTTTAATTATTCATTAAAAAATAAAAGTTCTCTACTCTGTGTAATGTTAGATTTAGATAATTTTAAACATATTAATGATGCCTATGGACATGATATTGGTGATCAGGTATTAATAAATGTATCAAAAATATTAAAAAAGAATATTAAACAAAAAGATTTTCTTTATAGATACGGTGGGGAAGAATTTTTAATTCTTCTTAGAGATATAAATTATGATGAAGCGTTCCCTTTTTTAACTAAATTAAAAGATAATTTAAAAAAGATAAAAATAAAGAGCTTAGATAAAAAAATTACTGCTAGTTTTGGTGCTACTAGTCTTTTAGAAGATAATCCAATTTCTCTCTATGAAATGATAAAATATGCTGATACTGCTATGTATAAAGCTAAGAAAACCAGTAAAGATAAAGTTGTTTTTTTCCGTGATCTAAAATAAAGTGTCATCGATGACACTTTATTTTAGATTTATATATTATACATTAAAATTTCTTATCTCCTGTTCTATATTTCTATATAAATTTCTTTCTCATCTAATTTTTATAAAAATATTTATATCTATAATATATAGTATCTGTTTTCTTTTCTTAAATATTATAATTATATATTCCTCTTTTTTTACCTCTTATATATACAAATTTTTTTAAAGGATTTTTAAAAGAAATTTGTATATATTATTATAAACTATAATTCTAGGTGGTGAAAAAATGAAATTAAAATTAATTATTTACTTTATATTTTCTTTGTATACCTTTTCATCAAATACTCCAATTATAATATATTGTGATAGTAATTATTTTCCTCTGTCTTATGAAGAAAATGGAGAAGCAAAAGGTTTATATATAGATATATTAAATCATATTTTTTCTAAAATGAAAAATTATAATATAAAAATACAACCTATACCTTGGGAAAGAGGAAAAATATTAATGAAAGAAGGACGTGGATTTGCATTAGTTCCACCATATTATCATGGATATGATTGGAAATATATATACCCTTATTCATTGCCACTTTTTACTGAAGAAGCCTTTATGATTTCTTTAAAAGATAGTAAAAATTATAACCTAAAATTTCCGGAGGATTATTATAATAAAACTATTGCAAATATACGAGGATATGATGGTTGGCTATCTCCTCAATTAAGAAAATTAATTTTTAACAAATATATAAAATATGACGACACTTCCCTTACGCCCGAACAACAATTAAGAAAATTGATTGATAAAAGAGTCGATTTTATAATATTAGAAAAATTTACTTTTGAATATGCACTAAAAATTTTAAGAAAAAATAAAGTTACCAATAAAAAACTTTCTGATTTTAATATAGAGTTTACAATCACAAAAGAACCTGTTTATATTGGATATTCTAAATATTTTAAAGCTGATTACTCTCTTTCTTTTAGACAAGAATTTGATAATTTATTGTATTTAGCTCGAAAAAATAATGAATTAGAAAAAATTATAGATAAATATAGAAAAAAACTAGAAAAATAAAATTTTCTAGTTTTACTATTTTTTAAAAATTTTATATTTTTTATTTATTAAAGATAATGACATAGACACAATAATAGTTATTATTATCCCAAAACTTGTGTCTATTAATCTATTTAATGCATATATAAAAGGTGTTTTATTTCCATAATTTAACATTATTGCCAAAAATACTATACAGGCTACATTTGCAGCTGAGCTTTTTATAATATTATCTGAAATATAAATTATAGAATATATTCCTATTCCTATTATTAAAATATTGCTTTTAAAAAGAGAAGCAAATATCATTCCTACTGTTGCACCAAGTATTGTTCCAAATATCCTTTTTTTACCTACTATAACTGTATCTATATGAGATATTTGAGATGAAATTACAGCTGCTATTGTAGCAAAAAAAAGAGAATCAATATTAAATATTTCCCCTAAATAAATAGTAATCATAGTAGCTAAACTAGCTTTTATATATCTTATTTGCATATATTTCTCCTATTTTATAAATCCACTAGCTATAACTACTCCATCTTCTCTATAAAGAACAAGTCCTTGTCCTGGAGTAACTGCTCGAAAATTCTCTTCTTCATTTTCTGCTTTAAATAAAATTGCATTATCATTTAATACTTTTACTATTCCTTTATGAAATTTATCTCTTGATCTAGATTTTGCCATACATTTTAGCCCATCTATTTCTTTTATATTATCAAATAATAACAAATTGATGCTTTCTGCATATATTGTATCTTTAAATAAATCTTTATCATCTGATACTATAATTTGATTTTTTTTAACATCTATTTTATATACATATAATGGCTTATGATGCGCAAGTCCAAGTCCTTTTCTTTGGCCAATAGTATAATTAATTATACCATTATGTCTCCCTAATATATTTCCTTTTCTATCAACAATATCGCCTGATTCAAAGTCTTTTTTAGTTATATCTTTTATAAATTCCTTATATTTGCCATCTTCTACAAAACATACTTCTTGACTTTCACTTTTAGCATATACTCTAACTCCAAGCTCTTTTGCCAAAAATCTTACTTCTGGTTTTTCTAAATCACCTATAGGAAACATTAAATATTTCATATTTTCTTTTTTAATTTGTGATAAAAAATACACTTGATCTTTTTTGGGATCATCTCCTATACAAAGTATTCCCTCTTTTAATTTAGCATAATGTCCTGTAGCTAAATAATTTATTCCTAATTTTCTTACATACTCTATTAATTTCCCTAATTTTATATTTCTATTACATACCATACATGGATTTGGAGTACGTCCATTTATATATTCATCAATAAAATAATCTACAACTATTTCTTTAAAAGGTTCTTCAAGATTTATAACATAATGTTTTATCTTAAGATCATCACATACTTTTTTAGCATCATAAATATCATCTAAAGAACAACAAGTTTTACTATCTTTATTTAATTCATTCATTCCCCCCCAATGTTTCATAGTTATCCCAACTACATTGTATCCTTGTTTTTTTAATAAATATGCAACAGTAGAACTATCAACTCCTCCACTCATTCCTACAGCTACAGTAATATCTTTATTTTCTTTTTTATATTCTAAATATTTTGTATAATTTTTTATATTAAAATTTGACATTAAATTTCTCCTTCCTTAAATATTTTTAAACCTTAATAAAATAATACTCTTTTCTATCTAATGGATATTTTTATCTATTTAAAGTTTATTTTATATTTAAATATTTTTAAAGTGTCAGCGCTGACACTTTAAAAATTTAAATTTCTTTCTTGTTCTACTGCTAAAGATAATTTATCTATAAAATAATCTATCTCTTCTTTTGTATTATATCTTCCTAAACTAACTCTTATTGAAGATTTTGCATCTACTTTATTAAGTCCAATTGCTTCTAATACATGTGAAGGTGTAAGTGCACTAGAGGCACAAGCAGATCCTGCACTTACTGCTATCCCATTCAAATCCAAATTAAACAAAATTGATTGAGCTTCAATATTTTTTATTGTTATATTAGAAATGTTTACAACTCTTTTAGAATCCTTACAATTTATTTTTATATCTTTTATTTCATTTAATATTTTATTTTCAAAATAATCTCTTAATTCTTTTATTTTTTCTTTTTCTTTATAAATATTACTATAACTAAGCTCTAATGCTTCAGCCATTCCATATATAGAAAATATATTTTCAGTCCCTGCTCTTTTTTTTCTTTCTTGACTTCCACCATGAAGTAATTTTTCTAATTCAATACCAGTATTTATATACAATCCCGCAGCTCCTCTAGGCCCGTAAAATTTATGTGATGAAAAACTCATAATATCAATATTTAAATTTTTTGGATTTATTAATTCTTTTCCTATTCCTTGAACTGCATCTACATGAAATACAATATTATTTTTTTTACATATTTCTCCTATCTCTTTTATTGGCTGAATTGTACCTACTTCATTATTAGCAAACATTACGGAAATAAGTTTTGTCTTTTTTGTTATTTTACTTTTTAGTTCTTCTATATTTACTACTCCTTTATTATCTGCTGAAATATAATCTATCTTATAATCTTTTTTTTCAAGATATTCAAATGTTTTTAAAACAGAGGAATGTTCTATTTTAGTAGTCATAAAATGTTTATCTGGATTTTTATATACAATTCCTTTTATTGCACTATTATTTGCTTCTGTTCCACTGCTAAGAAATATAATTTCTCTTGACTTTACTCCTAATAAATCAGCTATTTTTTCTCTTGATTTTTCTAATATCATCTTAGATTTTTGTCCTTCACTATGTACACTTGAAGGATTTCCAAAAAAATTGTCAAATTCATTAAAAAGCTTTTCTTTTATAATATCATCTACTTTTGTAGTAGCTGCATTGTCTAAATATACTCTTCTCAAAATATTACTCCTTTCAAAAAATCTATCATATTATAACATAAAATTAAAAAAAATTATGTTTTTATTATAATGAAATATTATTATTTTATCATTTCTTACTTTTTTAATCAAGTATTTTATTGCTATTTTTTATTTTTCAATATCCGGATTTAAAAATTAAAATTATATATATTTATTTAATAGTGTCTTATTTTGGTTGTATTTTTTTTGTAAATGTGCTAAAATTGACAAATAGGAGGACTTATGAATTTTAAAAACATTTTGATTATATTATTTATAATCTTTAGCTACAGTTTATTTGCTGATGGACATATATTTGTATATCATAGATTTGGAGATAATAGATTTACCTCTTCAAATATTTCTATTTCTACTTTAAGGAAACACTTTGACTATCTAAAGAATAATAATTACAAAGTAGTCTCTTTAAAAAATATGGTATCTAAAATTAAAAATAATGAAGAAATTCCTGATAATTGGGTAGCATTTACTATAGATGATGCATATAAAAGTTTTTATAATAATGGATTACCTGTATTCAAAGAATATAACTATCCTTTTACTTTATTTGCCAATACAGAACCCATTATTGGTAAATATCCTGATTTTGTTACATTTGAGGAACTTAGAGATATCAGTAAATATGGTGAAGTTGCTACACATAGTCATTCTCACCAACATTCTCTAAATATTTCTACTAATGTATTATTAAACGATATCAAAAAAAGTGTAAATATTTTAGAAAAAGAACTTAATAAAAAAATTAATTATTATAGTCATCCTTATGGTGAATATGATTATAATATCTTAAATTATTTAAAAAATTTAAATTTTCAAGCAATTTTTAATCAAAATTCAGGTGCTATTAGTAATAAAAATAATATTTATGATCTAAATAGAATTGCTCTTGGAGAAAACGACAATATAGAATTTTGGTTAAATATAAAATATTTAATAGCTAGATGGAATAATATTGAAATAAAAAATAACTCAATAACTAATATAAATGTAACTCTAAATAATTCTATTAAACAAATTGAAGTGTATATTTCTGGTTATGGTTGGAAATGGTATAATCTCAATAATGGTATTCTCAATATTAATTTAAATAAACCATTACTTTATTCTAGAAATCGTATAATACTACGTACAAAAGATAATAAATGGAATAATTATCTTATTGTAAAATAAAAAATATGAGAAAGGTACCCTACTACTTTTCTCATATTTTTATTTTAATTTAATCTTTTATTCTATTTTTAAATAATAATCTTCTCCTGTCATTACTTTATACACATTTCCTAATTTTTCTTCTAATATATTTTTATAAATTCTTAATTGCTCTAATTTATAACCACCCGTTTTATAATCATATATATGTATTATCTTTTCCTGATTATCTATCATTACTCTATCTAATATATATTTTTTATTATTATGATATAATTCTAATTCCGTAAATACTTTATATCTTTCATTAAATATTTTTTTATATTTTTTTATAAATTCATCTATTCTTAAAAAAATATTATTTATTTCTTTTTTTCCAAACATATTTCCATATTTATTAAGTAAAGCTTTTTTAGCATATTCATGTTCTTCTTTTTTATTGTATTTAATAAAACTCAAATAATAATGTGTCGCAAGTCCTATTTTTCTTTTTATTTCTCTTTCAAGGTCAATATACTCTACTTCTTTTTTATTTATTTCTTTTTTATTTTTATAATTTGAAATATCTATATATTTTTTATCTATTTTTTTTTCTTCTAATACTTCTTTAAATTCACCAATAGTATATGTATTTTCATTTTCTAAATCTATAATCTTTGAAAACAAGCTATCATTTAACTCATTTTTATAATTACGACAATAAAAAACAAAAAGATTTTTTTTAGGTCTAGTCATTGCCACATAATGATTATTTATCTCTTCATCAAGGTTTTTTCTTTTATATTCTTTTATAATATTTTTTTCTAAAATTTCTAAGGTTTTTATATCATTTTCGTGAGTAAATATATATTCTTCTATTTTTTCATAATTTTTATCAAATTTTATAAAATAGTTTTCCTTAATCTCATTACTTCTTTTATTTTTTATATAATATAATACATTTTCAAATTCAAGTCCTTTTGCTTTATGAATTGTCATTACACTTATCGCATTTTTATCCTTACCCGAAGCTTGTCTATACTTTTCATTATTTATATTATTTTCTAATTCTAGAATTAATTTGCTTATATCATTATAATTAGTAGCAATATCATAAAATTTATTAATATTTGCAATATCATTATTACTATTATATGTATCTAATATATTAAATTGATTATAAATCTCTTTTACTATCTCATCTATTGTATTTCTTATATTGTATATTGATTTTATTTTATTAACTAATATCATTATTTCATTTGATAACTGTATATTTATTTCATAATCACTAAATAAAAAACTATTTATCTCTTTTTTATGTATTATCATTTCCTTAAGAAGCATATCATTTATATATATAATATCATTTCTTAAAAATTCTAATAAAAAGAAAATGTTTTCTGTTATAAAATATTTTAATAAGCTATATACTGGCTTTATAACTCTATGAAAAATAATAGATTGATTACTATTTGTTATAAAAGCAATATTTTCCTCTTTTAATTTTTCTGTTATTTTAGTTAATTCTTTATTATTTCTTGCTAAAATTACACTATTACTTCTATTTTTTATTTTATTTTTTATAGTATTTATTAAATTTTCTAATATATCTTTTTCTTCTTTATCTACATATGTATAAACATATCCTTCATCTTTATTTTTTATAGGATTTATACTATAATATTTCCAATTAGGTATATTTGAAAAAATTATATTAATAAAATTCAAAATATTTTTATCTGTTCTATATGAAATGTTCATATATTCTTCTTTTGCTCCAATTAATTTATTTAAATTTTGAAAAAGTTCTTTTTCTCCCCCTCTAAATCTATAAATACTTTGTTTTTCATCTCCTACAAATATTAAATTTTTTGCTTTTCTAATAAATGGCTTTAATATCTTCCATTGTAATACACTTGTATCTTGAAATTCATCTATAAACAAAGATGTAATGTCATTTCCTAAAACATTTTCTATAAATTGAACTACTAAATTTTGTTGAAATATTTCAAATCTTTTTACAAAAAGATAATCATATACATAATTACTAATATCACTGTGTGTAAATTTTTTTTCTCTAAATACAATTTCATCATAAATTTTATAAATTATTTCTGACATTTCTTTTAATTTTTTTTCATAATTCAGTATTTTATTATTATATATCTTTTTAGCGATTTCCTCTTTTATTTCATTAAAATAAAAAGTAAGTTCATCTACTATTGCTCTTTTTTTATTGTTTCTTATTTTTTGTCCATTCCATATTTTTTTATCATCTTTTAATATTTTTTTACTATTATTTAAAAAAAATTCTTTTATTTCATTATTACTTAATTCAAGTACTTTTTGATAATCTTTATTTAAAAATTTAAAAATCTCATCTCTTGTAATATCTTTATAATCCATAATCAAATCTATAATTTTATTATAATTTTCTACAATTGTGTTTTTTTCTATATATTTTTCTTTTTCTTTTTTATCTATTAAGTAAAATAACCATCTTTTTCCTAAAATTCCACTAATAAATCTTGTATAATTTTCTAATTCTTTTTCCATATTTTCTTGTAAAAAATCTTCTATTTTTTCAAAATAATCAGGATTATCAAATATTTTTTTTAATACTTCTAATAAAATTTCATTATGCTTTTCAGTATTTATTATTTCATAATTAAATATATTATATTGAGGTGCAACTATTTTTTTAAATATAAAATTAATAAAACTATCTATTGTATATATTTTTATAAGCTCTCTATTTTTTATCATATTATTATATATCATTTTTAATTTTTCCATATTTATTTCGATATCATGTATTTTTTTTATATTCTGAATTAATTCTATTCCATTTTTATTTTGTATGATAATATCATTTAAGAATTTAAATATTCTCTCTTTTATTTCTGCAGTAGCTTTATTTGTAAAAGTCATTACAACTATCTCTTCATAATTTTCACCTTTCAATAAACTAGCTATATATTCCAATGATAATCTATAAGTTTTTCCTGTTCCTGCACTAGCTTTTAGTATTATTTTCATTAATATTCACCTCATTACATATATCTATGTATTCACAATTATTACAATTTGATTTTTTTTCTGTTC
The DNA here is from genome assembly GCF_004365575.1 of Hypnocyclicus thermotrophus. Classification (NCBI taxonomy): domain Bacteria; kingdom Fusobacteriati; phylum Fusobacteriota; class Fusobacteriia; order Fusobacteriales; family Fusobacteriaceae; genus Hypnocyclicus; species Hypnocyclicus thermotrophus. The sequence continues at coordinate 142,592 of NZ_SOBG01000001.1, read as the reverse complement.
TCATATAATATCCTATATTTAAAAAATTTAATTCATTTACTATATCTTCTTTTTCTATTTTTTTATCTTTTTTATCTTTTTTATCTAATTCACCTTTCCATAAATCATATATATATTTATCTACACTTTCACCTATAAGATATTCATAAAATTTTAATTGCATATCGTCTCCACTACCTGTTTTATAATCAATAATTATTTTTTTATCATTATTTTCTATATATGCATCGATACGACCATTCATATTAATTTTTATATTATTGATTTCAAAAATTTCTTTTTCCACTTTTTTTTCTGTTTCTATATTATTTTCTATATATTTTCTTATTTCATATACAAACTTAATTATATTCTTTTCAAAATGCTTAATAAAAATATCTTTATAATATTTTTCATAATTAATAGGAAGCTTTGTTTCAATAAATTTATAATAGCTTTTTATTAATTCATTTAAATAATTTTCTATATTTTCATCCATAATCTTTTTTGAAATTTTTTCCATTATCATATGAAAAAATATTCCTACTATTTTTTTGCTAAATTCTTCTTTTATTATTATATTTTGATTTAATATTTCACCTATATACCTTAAAAAATATTTATATTTACATTTTTTTAACTCCATATATGTGTAACTTCCTATATTAAGTTTATTATTTCTAAAATCATTATTTTCTACATATATATTATAAATATTTTCAAATTCTAATTTTTCATTATTTTTCATTTTAAAATTATCTATAAAAATTCTATCTACATCAATTTCACTTTTGTTTATATCTAAATTGTATTTTAATATTAATTCTTCTAAAAATGGATTTCTATCAAGTCCTATTTCTTCATCTTTTAATGAAAAAATTTTAATATTTTCACTAAAATTTATCATTCTATAAAATTTATACTTTTCAATAAGTTTTTTTTCATCATAAGTAATAATTCCATTTTCTTCTTTTTGCTTTTCACTTAGTAAAAAATCAAAATTTTTATTTAAAAAATTTCCACTTGATACATTTATTATAGCTATTTTATTATTTATAATTGGTATATTTTCTATTTTATCTATAATTATAGTATTATCATTTAATACTTCTATATTTTTTGCACGAAAATATTTTAGTATCATTCTAAAAAGTCCTTCAGAGATATTTTTAAAATAACCATTCCATTTATCTCCGAATATATCAATTAAAGATTTAATTTCTGATAAACTTTCAAAATATTTTGCTATTATATCTGGATATTTCTCATTTTCATATTTTTCATAATTAAATCCTTTTGAAAAGTACTCTATATACTCATTTAAAGTTTTAAATTTATTTAATTTTTTTATTAATTCTATTATCTGTATTAATTTTTCGCTTTTATCACTTTGAAAATAACTTTTATCTTCTGTTAATATATTTTCATCTATATACAAATACCCATCTTCTTTATACTTATATAGATATGATACTATTTCTTCTTTTATATTAAAATATTCTCTTACTTCTATACTATATAATGCTTCAATTAATGATTTCATTGAAATATATTTCTTTTTATCTATTTCCACTATAGTTTTTAATAAGTTATATATTTGACTTATTACATAATATAAGTTAGTATTTTCTAATTTATTTGACTTATTAACTTTTATATAATCTTTGTATATATTAAAATTTATATTTTCTATATCATATGTATAAATAAAATTTATATCTTTTATTTTAGATAATAAAATAGCTATACTTTCTTTTACTGTTTTATTTTCATAAACTTCTATTTTTTCTTTATCTAATTGAAAATTATCTACTAATTTATATTTTTTTTTATCAAAACTTTTTGCTGATACAAATAGAGTATTTATTATATTAAAATTTTTTGATAGTTTTCTTATATATTCTTTTTCAAATGGCGTTATATTTATTTTTTCTATAAACATAATATTTTTATAATTTTTTATCGCCTCTATATTTAAATTGTTTATATTATATATTTCTGATTGAATAGTATATTTTCTTTCATTAATATATTTTATAAATTTTTTATATTCCTTTGTTATATTATCAATATATTCTTGTTGCCAATTTTCAAGATTTTTTAATTTTTCAATTTTATATTCTTTTAAAATATTTTGAAAATTAATAATATTATATGCAGTATCTATAAAATCATAATAATTTATAAAATTATATTTTTTTTTAAACTCTTTTGACAATGATTTATAAAAAAACAATACTGGTTTTTCCTCTCTAAGAACTATATAATCTGTAACAAAGATTTGATTTAAAAATTCTGTATAACTGATATATATATTATTATCAAATATATTTTTTCTTTGTTTTAAAAAATATTCTTTATCTGTTATTGTTTCAAATATATATATTGTGTTTTCATAATCTGATATTTCATTATAATTTGTTATAAAAATTGTTTCCATTATTCACCTCAATTAGTGTCAGCGCTGACACTTTATTTTTTTACTTTTTATTTTAATAAATTTATTTTATAAATAAAATTCTTATACTTTATTTTACCTTGAATTTCTATAATTTTAAAGGTAAAATATTATAAGGTTTGCTATAAATAATTAAGCTAAACCTCATATTTTATCAAAATATTTTTTTAAAAAGTGTTAGCACTGACACTTTTTAAAAAATATACTTTAATTACAAAAAAAAGAAAGGAAGACTAATTATGAATATAAAGAAAAAAATAAGTATTGTTTTTGTTGTTTCTCTTGTTTCTATATTTACTTTTTTTAGTATAGAAGTAGGCAAAGAAATGATGAATAAAAATTTTAGTATTATCGAAGATAGTGCCTATAAACAAATGGAACACCTTAATTTTTTTATTGAATCAATTGTCGATGACTTAAAAAGTGATGTAAATACATTATCATTAAATACAGAACTTGCATTTCAAGATAAAAATATGATGGATAAATATATTATTTCTCATATTTCTAAAACAAATCCTAATACTAAATTATCTAAACTCTTTAGAGATTATCAATTAGCTCATGAATATGTAAAGGAAGTTTTTTTAGCAACTACTGATGGAAAATATATTTCATCAGAAAATAAAATCAAAAAAGATTATCAAAATTATTCTTGGTATATTAACGCTTTAAAAAATCCATTAGATACTCATATCTTTACATATGATTCAGAAAATAAAAGCTTTATTACTATAGCAAAAGCTATATTAAATAAAGAACATAACGTGATGGGTATAATTGGAATAAATGTATCTGTTGATTTTTTAATAAAACATATAGAAGCTATTAATATGTTAGATAATGGTTGGATAGCTCTTGTTGATGAAAATAACAATGTAATAGCTTCTAAAAATAAAATGCTTAATAAAAATTTTAGCACAAAAAAACTATTAGAAAGTTTTAAATCTGGAAATTCAATTATTGATTATAATTATGAAAATATTGATTATAAAATTTTTTCATATTATTCAAATAAATTAAATTGGAAAACACTTACTTTTTTATCAGAAAGTGAAATAAAAAGTGAAATAAGTAAATCAATTTTTACTGTCCTTGCTATTTTATTTTTCTCTCTTACAGCTCTTACAATATTATTTATTATACTTATCCATAAAATAGTAATAGTTCCTCTTAAAAAACTAAAAACAGAGGCAGATTTTATTACTAATACAGGTGTTTTAGATAAAAAAATTGAGATGCATACTAAAGATGAATTTGAAGAACTTGCTACTTCATTTAATATTATGACAGACTCAATTAAAAAAAATGAAGAAGAATTAAATCAATATAAAAATCATTTAGAAGAATTAATAAACTTACGTACAAATGAGCTTAAAATTATTACAGCTGCTATAGAACAAAGTCCAACTGCAACTGTTATTTGTAATAATGAATTAATAATTGAATATATAAATGAAGTTTTTTTAAATTTTACATCTATTCCAAAAGAAAAAATTATAAATAATAATGTTAAAAATATTTTTAATTATATTCCAGATAACATATGGAATATAATTAAAAGTGGTGATATTTGGCAAGGTGATATAAATAATAATAATATTTGGTTTTCTATAATTATATCACCTGTGTTAGATGATGATGATAATATAAAAAATTATCTAATAGTTTTAGAAGATATTACACTTAAAAAGAAAATAGAAAAAGAATTAGCTGAAAGCGAAAAAAAACTACAAAGTATACTTGATTCTTCTCCTGCTATAATGTTTTTAAAAGATATTAAAGGAAATTATATATATGTAAATAATAAATTTAAAAAAAGATTTAATATTTTAAAAGAAAATGTTTTAGGAAAAACTGATACTGAAATTATACAAGAGAAAAAACTGGTTAAATTGTATAATTCTATGGATAATGAGGTTATAACTCAAAGATCAATAATACAAAAAGATATCCATTGTAAAAAAAGTGGAAAAGTTTTTATGGAATATAGATTCCCTTTATATGATTCTGAAAACAATTTATATTTAATAGGTGGTTGGAGTATAGATATCACTGATAGAGTAAAAGCTGAAAAACAAAGTAATTTATTGTTACAATCAATAGGTGAAGGGATAATTGGTGTAGATAATAACGGTAAAATCACTTTTATAAACCCTAGTGCAGCTAAAATTTTAATGTATAAAAGTATAGATGAACTTATAGGAAAAAATATTCATGAAACTATACAATATGCACATCATGATGGGAGTATATATTTTAAAGAAGATTCTCCAATATATTTATCATATACACAAGGCTTAGAAAATTCAAGAGTTGAAGAAGTGTTTTGGTGTAAACATAAAAGTAAAATAAACGTTGAATACAATAGTGTTCCTATTATAGAAAATGATAAAATAACTGGTGCTGTAATAGCATTTAAAAATATAGATGAAATAAGTGCTTTAAATAGAAATTTCTCAGCTATTTTAGAAAATTCAAATGACTTTATATACTTAAAAGATAAAGATCTAAAATACATAGCTGCAAACCAAAAATATGCTAATTTTTTAGGTTATGAACATTGGACTGATATAATAGGAAAAGATAGTTCTGATGATATCGTAAGTAAAAGTAATCATAATTTAGAATTAGAAAAAGAAATACTAAAAAATGGTAAAGAAATAAGTAACTTAATAGAAACTATAAAAGATAAAAACGGAAATATTTATCATCTAAAAACAAATAAAAGAGCAATAACAGATAAACATAATAATATAATCGGCCTTTATAATATGAGTACTGATATTACTGATCTTATTAATTTAAATAAAAAATTAGAAAAAGCAAAAGAAACAGCTGAAGCCGCTACTAAAGCAAAAAGTGATTTTTTAGCAAATATGAGTCATGAAATTCGTACTCCTATGAATGCTATTATAGGTTTAAGTACTTTACTTGCTCAAACCCAGCTTAATAAAAAACAGTTAGATTATATAAAAAAAATAGATAAAGCTTCAAAAAATTTATTAGGAATAATTAATGATATTTTGGATTTTTCAAAAATAGAAGCTGGCAAACTCATAATAGAAAAAATAGAGTTTAATTTAGATGAACTTTTAGATAATCTATCTAATATTACAAATATTAAAGCACATTCTAAAGGTCTTGAATTCATAATAAAAAAAGACCCTAATATTCCTATAAATTTAATTGGTGACCCACTTAGAATCAATCAAGTGTTATTAAATTTAACAAATAATGCTATTAAATTTACTGAAAAAGGAGAAGTTAAATTAAATATATCTATATTAAATCTAAAAGAATCAACAAGTGAATTAATATTAAAATTTGAAGTAAGTGATACAGGTATAGGAATGACTAAAGAACAACTCAATAAATTATTTACAGCTTTCTCTCAAGCTGATACTTCTACTACTAGAAAGTATGGTGGTACAGGACTTGGATTAAGTATATCTAAAAAATTGGTAGAGATGATGGGAGGAAGTATTGGAGTAAATAGTGAATATAAAAAGGGAAGTACTTTTTTCTTTACTCTCCCTCTTAAAATAAGTGAGCATAAAATCAATAAAAAATTTTTACCTATTAGTTTTAATTCAATACGAGTATTAGTCGTTGAAGATAATGAATCCTCTCAAGAAGTTATAAAAAATTATCTAGATAGCTTTGAGTTGCAAAATGATATAGTTTCTCATGGCGAAAAATCTATTGAAATGATTAAAAAAAATAAATATGATTTAGTTCTTATGGATTATAAACTCCCTGGATTAAATGGAGTAGAAACTTTACGTGAAATTAAAAAAATTAATAAAGCTAATAATATAAAATTTATATTTATGACTTCTTATGGTAGAGAAGATATATTAAATCAAATTGAAAATGAAAAAATAGAAACTATACTTATTAAACCACTTAGTCAGTCAATATTATATGATAGTATTATAGAAGCTTTTAATACTAATGATAAAGAGCTTATAAAAGAAGAAAACAAAAATATTAGCTCAAAAGAGTTTTTAAATATAAATATTCTTGTCGCAGAAGACAATGAAATCAATCAGCAAGTAATAAAAGAAATACTAGAAAACGAAGAAATAAATGTAACTTTAGTTAATAATGGTTTAGAAGCTGTTAATTTATTAAAAAATCATAACAATAATTATGATTTAATTCTTATGGACCTACAAATGCCTATTCTTGATGGATATAAAGCTAGTTTAGAAATACGAAATATGGGTATTAAAATACCTATCATTGCATTAAGTGCTGATGCAATGAGCGGGACAAAAGAAAAAGTATTAAATCATGAAATGAATGATTATATAACAAAACCTATTGATATCAATGTATTATTTTCTATAATAAAAAAATGGACTAAAAAAAATATACTATCTAATAAAAACAATATCAACTCTGAAGATGTTATATTAGAAAATTTTAACGAATTAAATACAAAAGAAGCTATCCAAAGACTAGGAAGCAAACCTCTTTATATTAAACTTCTTAAAAAATTTGCTGAAAATAATAAAGATTTTTCAAAAAATATCGATCGTGCAATTGATAATAATAATATTAAAGAATTAAAATCTTTTCTCCATAAACAAAAGGGTGTTATTGGAAATCTTGGCGCTGATGAAATATATAATAAAATTATAGAAGTTGAGCAAAATTTAGATAAAAATTTTACTGAAAAAGAGCTCAATATTATAACAACTATCAAAATTTCTTTAGAAAATTTAATAAATAAAATAAATACTCATTTTAAAAAAAGTGAAGATATTAAATCAAATAATATAATTTCAAAAAAAGATTTTAAAGAAAAATTATTAAAATTAAAAGAAAAACTTGAAGAATATGATTCTAAAGCAATAGATATAATTGATTCACTAAATTATAATAAAAAGGAGATTACTACTTTAAAGTCATTACTAGAAAATTATGAATATGATGAAGCAATTGACATTGTTAATAAGTTGATTAATGAGGAAGTGGATGTTGATGAATAAATATACTATATTAATAGTCGATGATACCCCAGAAAATCTTGATGTTTTAGCAGGTATTTTAAATGAAGAATATAATATAAAAGTAGCTAAAAATGGAAAAATAGCACTAAAAATAGCTGAAAAATTTTTACCTGATTTGATTTTATTAGACATAATGATGCCTGAGATGGACGGCTATGAAGTTTGTAGAAACTTAAAAAATAATATTCAGACTAAAAATATTCCTGTAATATTTGTAACAGCTAAAGATCAAGAAGTTGATGAAAAGCTCGGATTTGAAGCTGGTGCAGTAGATTATTTAACAAAACCCATAAGACCAACTATCACAAAAGCACGAATTAAAACACATTTAAAACTAGCTAATCAAACAAAAGCACTAGCAATTGAAGTAGATAAAAAAACAAAAGAGATACAAAATACTCAATTAGAAATAATTAGAAAATTAGGTTTAGCTGCTGAATATAAAGATAATGAAACTGGTGCTCATATTATTAGAATGAGTACTTATTCAAAGCTTTTAGCATTAGAATATGGTATTCCAGAATATGAAGCTAATCTTTTATTTAATGCTGCACCTATGCATGATATTGGAAAAATTGGTATCCCAGATAATATTCTTCAAAAACCTGGAAAACTAAATGATAAAGAATGGCAAATTATGAAAACACATTCTAATATAGGAGCAAAAATAATAGGTGATCATCCTTCAGATTTATTAAAAATGGCAAAAATAGTTGCATTGGAACATCATGAAAAATATAATGGGAAAGGATATCCCCGAGGATTAAAAGATAATGAAATAAGCATTTACGCTTCTATTGTTGCTATTGCTGATGTTTTTGATGCTCTTACAAGTAAAAGACCATATAAAGAGCCTTGGCCATCAGAAAAAGCTTTGAATTTAATAAAAGAAGAACGCGGAGAGCATTTCCATCCAGAATTAGTTGATTGTTTTATTAATATATTTGATAAAATTTTAGAAGTTAAATTAAATTTTCAAGATTAACATAATAAAAAGACTAATAGTAGTTTATTACTATTAGTCTTTTTATTTATCAAAATTTTCTAATTCTTTTACATAAAAATCATCTATTTTTACATCTCTTTCTTTGGACATATCAATAAAATCTCCATTTTCATCTAATAAAAGAGGCTTTGTTATTTCAGTAAAATTAATTCTAACTATTTTAGCTTTTTTACCATTATTTAATATAACTTCACTTCCTATATAGTACTCTACAAATCTTTGTAAAAATATATACACAATACGTGGATCTAATTTCCCAAAGCTATTTGTACTAAACATCTCCAGTACTAAAAAAGGTGATTTTTTATTATGATAAACTCTATTTGAAGTCATCGCATCAAATATATCTGCAATAGCTATTATTCTTGCAAATTCAGGTATTTTATTATCTTTCAAACCAAATGGATAACCACTTCCATCAAGTTTTTCATGATGAAATGTTGCTCCATAAAGTATTTCTTTATCTAGTGATCTAAAATCTTCTAATATTTTATATGTATAAAGTGCATGTTTTTTTACTATTTCAAATTCTTCTGCTGTAAGTTTTCCTGGTTTATTTAAAACATTTTGATCCACTTTTAATTTTCCTATATCATGTAACAATCCAGCATATAATATTTTGTTTAATTTTTCATCATTATATCCTAACCATTTAGCAAGTAAAAAAGATAATACGGCAACATTAACAGAATGCCTATATAAATACTCATCTACATCTCTTATTGTCATAATACTTCTAAAAATATATGCATAATTTGAATTAAAATTATTTTTAATAAATTCTGTGACATCTCCTGTATTTTTAACAATTTCTTCTTCACTAAGATTTAGATTAAGAATTCCATTTTTTACAGTATTAGCAACTTCTTCAAAATCATCTTCAACTTTTTGCATTAATTCTATATTTAAATGTTCTTCAATATCTACTTGTGAGCCAAAATGAATTTTTTCTCCATTGCTCTCTGCTATTCCTTCCATTTTAATCTCATGTTTATCTTCTTCAATATATATAGATTTTTTGCCCGTTTCTTTTATTTTATTAATGAGAGCTTCGTTTAATTTTATTCCTGTTGATAAAAGAATCCTTCCACCTTTTCCAAGTATAGTTTCAGCTAAAATCATATTCGGCTTTAACTCATTTACTTTAACTTTTTTCATAATTTCACCCTACTTTAATATTATCATTTTCACCCTACTTTAATATTATCATTTTTTTTTAATTATTACAATATTATCATACTAATATAAAAATAAAATTTATTATAAAAAATAAAATTTTTATTGACAATCTATCTAAAATATTGTATCATATTCTTAAGACAATCTTTTACACTAGACCACATTTATATCCTTAAATTTCTACCTAAGAGGCTTATATTTATTTATAAGTCTCTTTTGTATTTTTTTAATAAATTCATCATATTATTTACTATATAATAAGAAAGTATCCTTTTTATTTTTTTAAAATAAAATTTAAATAAAAAAAGGGCTTAAATAAATTAAGTCCTTTTTTATTATTTGTTATCAATAAAACTTTTAATTTTATCATACCCTGTAAACATTTCAAAGTCTATTCCGTTATCAACAACAAGAGTAGGAACGGCTCTTATTCCATATTTAGATACTAAATCCATATTTTCATGTGCATCAAGCTGTTTTATATCTTCATAAGGTTTTAACATCTCTTTTACTGGTGGACAATTTGGACATGATTTTGTTGTAAATAATATTTTTTCCATTTATACCTCCTATATTTTTAAATTATTAATTTTTTATAATTATTTTTACTATATATTTTAATAACATACATTACTTTTTTTGTCATGAATATATATTAACACTTTATAATGGTTCTGTCAATTTTTTAATTTTTAAAAAGGATTTTTATTTTTGTACAGTATATCTTAATTGCAAGTTTAATTAAAGGAGGGATAGTCATGAAGGAAAAGTCCAAATACCTAACATTTGTACTAAAAAATGAAAATTATGGAATTCCTATCAATGTAGTAAAAGAAATTATAGCTATGTTACCTATTACAGAAGTACCTAAAACTCCTAATTTTATCAAAGGTGTAATTAATTTAAGAGGTAAAGTTATTTCAATTATGGACCTTAGATTAAAACTAGGACTAGAAGAAAAATCATATGATGAAAGGACTTGTATTATAGTAGTAGATATCAATACTTCTGAAATATCAAAACAAATGGGAATTGCTGTAGATATTGTTGCTGAAGTTATTGATATTCATGAATCACAAATACAAGAAATTTCTAAAGAAGAGATACAAATTGATGGTGAATTTATTAAAGGGATGGCTAAAGTAAAGGATCGAGTTATTAGTTTATTAGATATTGAAAAAATTCTTACAAAAAATAAATTACAAAACTTATAAAATATTTATTTTAAAGAGGGAGGATATCAAAATGAAATTAAGTACTAAAATTAATTCTGGTTTTTTAGGAATAATTGGATTATTAACTATTCTTGGAGTCTTTTCATTTATTAATTCAAATAATATTAAAAAAAATACTAATTTTTTAGGTAATACAGTTATACAAGAATTAAATATTGGAGATACTTTAAATACTGATAATTGGGATTTAATGTTTGATATGAGAAAATACGGATTTACACTTAAAGAAAGGGATTTTACTGTAGTTGAAAAGATATTAGAAAGATTTAATAAAGATATAGAAAAATCAAAAGAAATAATAAATAAAAATAAAAATTTGGAATATTTAAGAGAAAAAGTAAATGCAATTGATAAAGCATTAGATAATTATAAAAAATTAATTTATGAGACTCATACTTTAGTAAGCGAGGAATTACCTATAGTTAATTCAAATCTTGACTCCTTATATTTAGATATATATAACATTACAAAGGATTTTTTAAATGCTAAACAAAGTGATTTAAGTAAAAATTTTAATATGAATAATAAAATTGAAACAACAGAAGATTTTTTTATATATAATAATGATTTAAAAGAAATTACTAGTAGTTTAAATAATGCTCAAAATATTTTTTTATATCTAGAAAAAAGTCAAAAAAATATATCAGAAAATAATAGCAATTCATTTTCTAATAATATTAAAAAAATTAATGATGCATTAAATATTCTTACATCTAATGAAAAAGATCCAATCCATTTAGAAAATTTAAATAAAATAAGTAATATTTTAGAAAAATATAAAGAATTTGGTAATAAACATCTTAAAATACGAGCAAGAATAACAGAATTAAGTAGTTTAAGAACAGATGCCGGAAATATAATAATTGATCTAGCTTCTACTTTAAAAACTTCTGCATTTAATAAAACTATATCTACTATTGATAATATTTCTGTAAAATCAAATAATTCTTTATTTACTATTACAATAATTACTATTCTTTCTATAATTATTGGTATTATTTTAGCATTTTTACTTAGTAATTCTATTACAAAACCTATTATTAGAGCTGTTAATGAACTTGAAAATGGCAGTGAACAAGTATTTAATGCTTCTGAACAATTATCACTTGCTAGTCAAGAATTAGCTGAAGGAAGTTCAGAACAAGCATCATCAATAGAAGAAACATCCTCTACTCTTGATGAAACATCATCTATGGTAAAATTAAATACTGAAAATACTAAAAAAGCTGCTGATTTAACTCAAGCAGCAAAAGAAGTAGCCTTAGATGGAAATAATAAAATGAAAGAAATGAGTATTGCGATGCATGAAATAAAAAATTCTAGTGATGAAATTTCTAAAATAATAAAAGTTATAGATGATATAGCTTTTCAAACAAATATTTTAGCTTTAAATGCTGCTGTAGAAGCTGCTAGAGCTGGAGAAGCTGGTATGGGATTTGCTGTAGTTGCAGAAGAAGTGAGAAATTTAGCTCAAAGAAGTACTCAAGCAGCAAAAGATACATCTGAAATGATAGAAGATAGTATAGAAAAATCTCAAAAAGGAGTAGAAATAGCTGACAAAGTAGCAAAAGCACTAGATGAAATTTCTAAAAATTCTGAAAAAGTAAGTGAAATAGTAAAAGAAATAGCAACCGCAAGTCAAGAACAATCTCAAGGAGTAATTCAAATATCAAAAGCTGTGTCTCAAATGGAACAAGTTACACAAAATATAGCTTCAAATGCTGAAGAAAGTGCTGCTGCTTCCGAACAACTTAACTCACAGGCAAAAAGTATGAAACTAATTGTAGGAGATTTAAATTATTTAGTATATGGTAATAATAAATCAACTAATCATACAAATATAAGAAGTAATACTACATCATATAAACCAACTAAACTTAAAAGTTCCTTTAAAAATACTGAACTAAAAGCTGAAGATGTTATTCCTTTAGAAGATGACCCATTAGATTTTTAGTTTAATTTTCTGATAAAAAGGAGCTTACTATGAATAACGATGAATTTTTAATATTCCAGAGTTTTCTTAATGAAAACTTTGGAATTCATTTAGGTGATGATAAAAAATATATAATAGATACTAAAATAAAAAAACTTCTTCAAAAAAATAATTTTAAAACTATAAAAGAATATATAAAACATATAAAACTTTCTAAAGCATTAAAAATTGAACTTTTAAATGAAATCACCGTTAATAAAACTAATTTTTTTAGAGAAATCAATCATTTTAATTTTATAAAAAATAATATTAAATTTATTTTAAATGAAAATAAAAGGATTCTCAAAAATAAAGAAATTCGTGTATGGAGTGCTGCTTGTTCTACAGGCGAAGAACCATATACTTTAGCTATGGTTCTTCATGAATACCTTCCAGAAGATATAAATATAAAAATATTAGCTACAGATATTAGTCATAATGTTTTACAAAAGGCTATAAAAGGAAAATATCCAAAAATTATAGAAAATGAAATTCCTATATATTATTTACAAAAATATTTTATAAAACAAAAAGATGCTTATACTATAAATCCTTTTATAAAAAACAATATAACTTTTAGAGCATTTAATTTAAAAGAACCTTTTATATTTAAAAATAGCTTTGATATAATATTTTGTAGAAATGTTATGATATATTTTGACAGTGAATTTCAAGAAACTTTAGTTAATAAATTTTATAATAATTTAGAAAAAAATGGCTTACTTTTTATTGGCCATTCTGAAAGTTTAGGTCAATTAAATCATAAATTCAAATATTTAAAACCAACTATATATCAAAAATAGGATGATTCTATGAATGAATATTTTTTATATCCAGGATATCTTTTTTTTAGTAAAGAAAAATATATTATCAAAACTATCCTCGGTTCATGTGTATCTGTTTGTTTATATGATAAAAAACAGAAAATTGGCGGAATGAATCATTATATTTTTACATTAGATGATGAAAATGCCAACATAGCTAGCAATGGTAAATACTCTACCAATTATTTAATCAAAACATTTTTAAAAAATGGTTCTAATATAAATGACTTAGAAGCTACTATTATTGGTGGTGCTAGCTCTAAAATTATTCATTCAAATATAGGAATTGATAATATTGAAATGGCTATTAAAACTCTAGAAAAATATAAAATTTATATAAAACATAAAGATATTGGTGGATATAAAGGTAGACGTGTTACTTTTAACACTTTTACAGGAAATGTCTATATAGAATTATTAAAAGAAATAAATACAAAAAGAGATGATTGATGTGAATACAATAAAACTTCTTATAATTGAACCTAATAAAAATTTAATAAAAACTTTTAAAGCATATTTTAATAATATCAATTATATTAACTTAACTATTACTAATGATATTAAAACAGGACGTAATTTAATTGTTTATGATACACCTAATGTTCTTATTATAAATAAAAATTTAGATATAGATATATTATCTTTTCTTAAAAAAGTTTTTAAATTTAAAAATATTCCTACACTAGTAACTGGAGATTTTTCAAATGATAAAGAATTAGGTGTTGAATTAGTTGAAAATGGTGCATTAGAAATACTTTCTTTTAATAGTCCCATTTTTTTTGACAATCAAAATTTAAAAAAATTAGAAAAAAAAATTTATGCCTTGTCACTTATAAAGCTACATAAAAAAAATACTGTTTCTCAACCCAGTAAAAATATACTAAATATCCCTACAAAATTTAATCCTAATAAAATAATTGCAATAGGGGCCTCAACTGGTGGTCCTGTTGCATTAAAAGAAATTATAAAAAAATTACCTTTAGGTATGCCTCCAATACTTATAACTCAACACATGCCTGAATTTTTTACTTCTTCTTTTGCTTCACATTTAGATACAATAACCCCTTTAACTGTTATTGAAGCAAAAGATAACATCCTTTTAGAAAAAAATACTGTTTACATTGCTCCTGGAGATAGGCATTTGGAAGTAAAGAAAATTGGAAATCAGCTATATACAAAACTTACTTTAAATGAACCCGTTCATTTTCAAAGACCGTCTGTAGAAGTTTTGTTTTATTCAGTTGGAAAATATTGTGGTAAAAATGCAATAGGAGTAATTCTTACAGGTATGGGGAAAGATGGAGCTAAAGGTCTTCTTTATATGAAAAATCAAGGAGCATATACAATAGGTCAAGATAAAGAGAGTTCTACTGTATATGGTATGCCTAAAGCTGCTTATGAGATAGGTGCTGTAAAAACGCAAATTCCTTTATCTCAAATTGCAAATTACTTAGTAAAATTAACTAGATTATAAATCTTAAACTAGAAAGTGGTGTGATAAAATATGGAAATAGATTTATCTGAATATCTAGATGAATTTATAAAAGAAATAAAAAATTTGTTTGAAATTTTTGAGACAGATTTAGAACTTTTACAATCTGGAGAATATACAGATGATACCATTAATGAAATATTTAGAGCTGCACATTCTATAAAAGGTATGTCTGCAACAATGGAATTTTATAACTTAGAAAAACTTACCCATAAAGTAGAAGATCTGTTTGATAAAATACGTTCTAAAGAGCTCAATATAAATGATAAAATTATTCAAACTCTTGTTGTTTCTTATAATATAATGTCGTCACTTGTAGAAAGTATTGAAATAAGTGCTACTGAAGATGATGTGGATGAAGAAATTATATTAGATTGTATAAGTAAAATTAATAAATTTATGGGAATAGAAGATAAAAATATAAAAATAAACAGCTCTACTGAAAATAAAATTGATAAATTTGAAAATTTTAGAACTATTTTAAAAGAAGAATATAAAGAACAAAAAAATATTTTCTTTACTAAAATAATTATTAATGAAAATTCACCTTTAGCTTCTGCTAGGGCTTTTATGATTCTTACATCATTAAAAGATAAAGAAAATTTTATAAGCTCAATCCCAACACTTGATACTTTTACAAATGGTAATAATGAAATAGATGAAAACTCTATTTATATTCTTTTTTCAAGTAATAAATCTTTAGATGAGTTAAAAAAATATTTAGCTAATTTCCCAGAAGTAGAAAAAGTATTTATAAAAAATATAGATTTAAAAAATATTTCATTTGATTTCAAAGAGAAAAATATAGAACAAAAAGAAACTCATACTAAAAAAAATATATTACAACTTAAAAATTTTTCTGATTTAATAAAATATATAGATGAAATTGAACTTACACTTGTAGAACAAGATATTGAAAAAATTCCAACCATTCTTTTAAATTTACAAGAAAAATTAATAAAAATACATACTTTTTTAGCTAACTATAATCATGAAAATATTTTTTATTTTACCGACATTAGCAATAACCTAAATACAATGTTTATAATATTACAAGAAAAAGAATTTGAATTTATTGATTTATATTTAGATAAAATATTTAAATTTTTTAATTATATAAGAAAAATTGCAGATGATAAATCTCTTTTAAAAAATAATATTTTTATAGATAATCTTAAAGAATTAATAAAAGAGATTAATATAAAAATATCAGAATATAAAAATACTTCTGAGAAAAGAATTGGTGAAATTTTACAAGAACAATATAAATTATCTCAAGATGATATTAATGATTTATTATTAAAACAACGTTCTAAAAAATATAAAGGTAAAAAAATTGGTGAAATTGCTATTGCTGAAAAAAAAATAAGTAATCAAGATCTTATCCATGCATTAAAAATACAAAAAAAATCAAAACAATCAAAAAAAGATATTATACAAGATATGATAAAAATTCCTGCATTAAAAGCTGATAAACTTATTGATTTATTAGAAGAATTAATGATGATACAATCTCAAATAGAACAAAGCGCAATAAAAATTCTTGATAAAGATAGTTATTTAATAAAAGATATTTATAAAAGTTTTAGAATAACAAAAGATATACAAAATTTATCTATTTCATTTAGAATGATTACATTACACTCTATTTTTCAAAAAGTTAGTTTAAATGCCCATGATGCAATGAGAAAATTAAATAAAAAAGTAAAACTAGAAATTTCTGGTGAAAATACCACAATTGATAGAATTATTGGGAGTAAAATTGTTGACCCTTTGCTTCATCTTATTAAAAATTCTATTTCTCATGGGATAGAAAATAAAGAAAAGCGTATAGCAAATGGTAAAAATGAAATTGGAACTATATTTTTAAATGCTTACTCTGAAAAAGGATATGTTTATATTAATATTACAGATGATGGACAAGGAATAAATCCTGATAAAGTATACCAAAAAGCTCTTGAAAAAAAATTAATTGATCCAAATACAAAATATACTGAATATGAAATAATAAATTTTATATTCTTACCAGGTTTTTCTACTGCAGATAAAGTAAATCAAATAGCTGGTAGAGGGGTCGGAATGGATGTTGTTAAAACAGAAATACAAAAATTACGTGGAAAAATAAAAATGACTAATAGAATAGGCCAAGGATTATCTATTCAACTACGTATTCCTCAAAATATGACTTCATTAAATGGTACTATAGTAAATATAAAATCACACAAATATATAATTCCTAGTGTGTTTATAAAAGAAGTATTTAAAATAGAAAATGAAGATTATGTTTATCTCGGGGGAAGAAAAGATTTTATACGTTTAAGAGATAATATTATTCCTGTAATTGATAGCAATAAATTTTTTGATGGTAATGGTAAAGCAAAAATCATGGTTGTTCTTGATGTAGATGGTAAATATAAAGCTCTTCCCGTTGATGATGTATTAGATAGAAGAGAAATTGTTGTTAAGCCTCTCAGTAATGATTTTAATGATATTAATTATATATTAGGAGCATCAATTCTAGGAGATGGTAAAGCAGCTCTTATACTCGGAATAGAAAGTTTATTTAAACTTTCAGAGAAAACATAGTTTTATCTAAAAAAAAGAACTATAATATTATAGTTCTTTTTTATGTGTTATCATTTGATAATAAATTAAAAACCTAAAATTATATTTTAAATTTTAATTTATTTTTTCTTTTAAACTATTTTATTTTACAAATATAATTAAAAATTATAAAATGAAAGAAAAACAGGAGAATTTTAATGGAAAAAATTATTAATATTAAAGGAAATGACATAAAATATAAAATTTATAAAAAGAAAAAGAAAAACATTTCTATAATTATAGAAAAAAATGGTTTAGTAAAAGTAAATACACCTAAATATATAAGTAATAAATATATAATTGAATTAATACATAAAAAATCAGATTGGATTATAAACAAACTTAATAATTTACCTAAAAAAACTTACACAGAAAATAATAAATTTTATTTTTTAGGAACTGAGTATACACTTGTTTTTAAAGATATAAAAGAAGATTTTATATTAAATAATATGTATAATCATTTCATAATAAATATTACATATGTATATAATTCAAATAAAATAAAAGATTTAATTAAAAACTTTTATTTAAAAAAATCAAAAGAATATATTACTAATAGATGTATTATTATTTCCCAAAATCTAAAACTTATACCTATAGAAATTAGAATACGAAATTTAAAACGAAGTTTTGGTATATGTTATTCTAACAAAAAAATTACATTTAATTATAAAATAATTATGTGTCGACAAGATTTAATTGATTATGTAATTATTCATGAACTTATGCATTTAAAACACATGAATCATTCTAAAGAATTTTGGAAAGATATAGAAAAAATATTACCTAATTATAAAAAACTTGATAAAGAATTAAAAACTGTTGATATCGAATTATAATTAAATTATTTCATATATTTTTATAAAAAAAAGATGTGTTAAATAACACATCTTTATATTCCAAATATTTCTTTTAAAACTCTTCTTACATATAATTTTTTTACATTTTCACTATTAAATATTTTTTCTTGAATAGGATTTAATTTTTCACATCCTGTATCTTTTAAGAAATATTCTCTTGCTGTTTCGATTATTTCTTCTTTTCTTTCATCACTAAAGTTTTCAAATAAATTTAATAAAGTATTTTCTAGCTCATCATTAGTATTTTCAGGTTTTTCTGATTCTTTTTCTTCTATTTCGATTATTTCTTCTTTTTTATTATTTTCTTTTATTATCTCTGCATCTTCTATATTATTTTTAAGTGTATGATCATTTCCAAAATTAAATAATTTTGGTGATACATTATTAACTTGTTCTTTCTTTAGATTTCTTACTATTGTATCTATATAAGCACCTAATGTCTTTTTTATTTGTGTATTCAATCCACTGTAAATTCTATTTAAAATCTCTACTACAAACTCTTCTCCTTCACTATCACAAAGTCTCACTAATTTTTTATATATTCTTTTATTATATTTTTTAGCAAAATATATATTTCTTTTTACTTTTTTTAATGCTAATTCAAATTTTTCATAATTTGATATTTCATCACTATAAATATTTTCTTCCATATTATTTGGCATAAAAGTTAAACTTTCTGGAGTTGATAAATATGACGACACATGACATACATTATCTTTTGCTGTATTAAATTCATAATATATTGTATATCGTTTTGGTTCTTCTTCTACTTCTTTAAAACTTTTTATATACTCCATATCTTTCAATACATTAAAAGCTTTTTTTATTCTTCTTCTTACAAAACTCATATTACTTGTTTTATATTCTACTATTTTTCCTTTTTTATTTTTCACTTTATTTATTTTTATAGTTTGTAATGGAATAATACCTGCTAAAACTTCTATTTTTTCTTTTCCTTCTATTTTATTAAATCTTTTCATAGATATATATTCATATATTCTATCAGCAACAGAATCTCTATCTGTTATTTCCATTAAATTTTTAGAATCATATTTTATATATCTTTTTTCTATAATTTTATTAATTATATTTGAATTTAATTTTACACGATAGTATACTCTTTTCCCAATTTTTAGTTTTGTATAATCTAATAAAAAAAATCTAGGACTTTCAAATTTTAATTTTCCTGCTTTTTTATGATTATCTACTAAAAATTCATATTGAGTATATTTAAGATTTTTAAGTGCTTGCTCTACTTTAGGATAATATTGTGAATTCATTTTATTACCTAAAAATTTTTCTATAAAATCAGCAACTTCAAATTGAATATAATCTATCTCTTTTTCTTCTTCTATATTTTTTTCATACATAATAATAAGATAATTATATATTTTTTTTTCTAATAAAGAAGGTTGATATACTTTATCATTTTTATCAAAACTTGAAAGTTTTGAACGCATAGTAATACCCACATCTGTGAATTTATATTCAAAATTTACATTTCTTTTTTGTTTTTGATTAGTAAAAAAAGGAAAAACTATCATTTCAAGTGGTATATTAATTATACTATTTTTTACACCAATAAAATTTCCTGTACCTTCTATTTCAATAGTCTTAGTTTCTATATTTTGAAGTTCTTTTTTATTTATAATAATCTCTTGACTGCCTTTTGTAATAAGTTCTCTTGTAGCATTTTCTATAATGTCAAGTTCTTTTTTAAGACTTCCATTAGTATCTATTTGGTATTTTTCTAATTTCAATTTTATCCTCCCAAAATGAAATATATGTACTTTCTTTTCCTATTTTACTTTAAAAATAAAAATAAATCAAGAATTTTATGAAATATGAATACATAAAAAAAACTTAGTATTTATAAGTATAATTGTATATATTCTCAAATATAAATTTTATATATATAATGTATAAACTTTTCATATTATATAAACGTTGAATTTAATGATCAAAATAAGTATATAATCATTTCATAAGTACAATGAAAAATTTTTTTTTAAAATTTTATTAAAAAATAAGACTTTTATAACTGTATAATTATTTCATGAAATATAAAATAAATAAAAAAATAAATGTATAAACTTTTCATTTTACATTTATTTGAATAAAAACATTATATACATTAGAAATACTAATCTTTTTTAACTGTATAATTATTTCATAACTTATATTTATATATTTATTTCCTTTAAAATCAATATTTTATAAAAATGTATATTCTTTTCCTAAACTTATTATTATAACAACTATTAAAATAACTGTATTTTTTTTGTGTATAAACATATCCTAATACATTTTATAACTATTAAAAATATAAAATATTAAAAAAATCTTGATATTTACTAACTTTAATACATGTATAAACATAGAATAAACATAATAATACTATTTATATATACTCTTTTCATAAAAATATATATTATATTTATTCTAAAATATATTAATAATATTGATATAAAAAAATGTATGTACTTTTCATAAGTTTTTTTTTATTGATTTTGCTAAGTTTTTTTTAATGTATATACTTTTCATATTAATTATTTTATAAACTATAAAAAACATAAATAAATAAAGGTTTAAATCTTTAATGTATAAACATTTCATTTTCCCTACATCATACATTTATACATTAAAACATCTAACAGGTATAATTTTTATAAAAATTATACTCGATTATGAAGATTATTAAATATAAATAATTATAAAAAAACTCCTCTTTTATAAAAGAAGAGTCTTATATTTTATTTTATACCATTTTTATTCATATATTCACTATATTTTTTATCAATATTTAAAATATGTAAAATCAACCAGTCTTTTAAAAAATTAATTATTTTAACAGATAAAAGTAATTCTCCACTTTGCATATCTTTTTTAAATTCTTTCATTTTATTTACAAATGTTCTATGAGCTTTTATTTGTTCATCTAATCCAGAATAATTTATTTTTTTCATAAGTTTCTCTTCATCACCAAAATGATATTCTGTATAATCTATTAAACCATCTAATATAGATTCTATTTTATCAGAACTTTGACCATTAATCATAGCATCATTTAATTCATTGATTAAATCGAATAATTTTATATGTTCTTGATCCATAAGTTCAACTGAAACACTATAATCACTTGTCCATTCAACAGCTTTTTTTCTTTTTATTTTAATATCTTTATTTATTTTAAATCCAGAAGATACATTTTTTAATGCATCTGCGACTTCAGTTAACTTTGCAGAATATTGAGTAGTATCTTTTACTAAATCAGTAATAAATGTATTAGCTTCTAATTGATCATTTGTTAAATTACTAATATCTACACTTCTATTAGATATTTCATCCATAGCTAAATTAATTTCTTCAACAGCATGTTTTTGTTCTTTAATTGATATAGAAATATCTTCTATTTCTTCACTTGTAATTTGTATTTTTTCTATAATATCTAAAATTTTAGTATTTGTTATCTCTGTTGTTTTTCTTCCTGATTGTACTTGTTTATAACTAACTTTAGTAAGATTTACTAATTCATTTACTTCTCCTTGAATAGATTTTACTACTTTTTCTATTTCCTGAGTAGCTTCAGATGAATTATTTGCTAATTTTCGGACTTCTTCTGCAACGACACTAAATCCTTTTCCTGCTTCTCCAGCTCTTGCTGCTTCTATTGCTGCATTTAGCGCAAGTAGATTTGTTTGCTCTGTTATTTTATTTATCATTTCTACTATATTAAATATTTGTTGTGAAGATTTTTCTAAAATTTCTGTTTTATTTTCTATATTTTGTACACTTTCTTCAATATTTTGAAGTTCTTGAAGATTTTTTATTATATTTTTTTCACTCTCTTTTGCTAATTTACTTGTATCTACTGCTAAATGTTTTGTATTTTCAGCCTTTTCATGAATACTATTTATTGATTGAGAAATTTCTGTTGTTGCTGAAGCTGCCTCTTCAGAAAATGCTGTTTGTTTATTCACATTTTCAGCAATATATTCCATTTTTTCTTTTATTGCTTGCATATGATTTTCATTATTATTATTATTTAATATATCTTTTAGATTTTCTGATAAATATAGAGAAGAATCAGCGACTTTTTTACTTGTTTGATTTATTTGTGCTATTACTTGTTCTAAATCTTCTAAAAATATATTAATATATTTAGCGATTTCTCCAATTTCATCATTAGAATTAATATCAAGTTTTATTGAAAGATCAGAAGTATTTCCAGATAAATTCATTAATATTTCTTTTATTTTATCCATATTTTTAATAGTTTTTCCAATTAATATAAGGGTAACTATTATTGATAAAACCAAACTAACAATAAAACCTATAATTTTATTAGAAATAAAAGTATAGAGTAAAAAATTGACAATACTTAATAATGAAATTAATAGTAACATTTTTCCCTTAATTTTCATAATATCACTCCTTGTTTTTTTATTAAATTTTTCTAATAAAATTATAACTGAAATCATTACAAATTGCAATAAATAATAAAAAAAAGCTCATACGAGCTTTTTTTAAAGTGTCTTAGAACAAAAATTAATTAAAAAAACAAAAGGGGATTATATTACACAAAAAACAACAAGATAAATTATAAAAAAAAATTTAAAATTTGTCAAACTTTTTTTATAATTGAACTAAAGTTAATAATTTTTAGATAAATTTTATTAAAAATTATTAAAAATACGATAGTGTAAAAAAATCTTCCGATTGTTATCCAAATAAAATTAGCTCCAATAGTAAGCATAAGAAGAGAATCTTCAATGATAGCATGACATAAACTTATAAATATAATAGAATATGTTATATCGCGAGTTGAGAGCTCTCCTGATGAACTTTCTTCTATAAGTATAGCACCGCCATAAGATATCCCTAAAACAAGCGCTATGAGGTTTATATTGATGCCTTTATCAGAAATTCCTAATAATGCCAAAAGAGGATTTAATAATTTATTTATTAATTTAAGAACTCCTATTTTTTCAAAAATATCCATCATAGTTAATATTAAAAATATTATAAAAAAAATATAAAAAAAACTTTTTATTTGAGAAAATATAAATTCATTTATAGTAAAATTTACAGATTTAGATTTCCATATAATATTTGCAGGATAATTTAAGATATTAAATGTTTTAAAAATAAAATTAAAAACAGAACCTACAAGAATAGCACTACCTACTCTCAATAAAACAATGTATAAACTTTTCCCGCCAGCTTTTTTTAATATAGCAGTTTCTAAAAACATAGTATGAGCTAAAAGAATCATAGTAGCAAGAACTGTAATATCAGCTACTGTAAAAACATTATTTTTAGCAAAACTAGATAAAGTAATAAAGCCTCCATATATATTTGTAAGCATAGCAGTTATCCAGACAGTAGCTAATTCAGTAGATATTCCTGTAATTTTAGCTATAGGTAAAAATAAACCCAAGATATAATCTATACTATTTGTTAATTGTAAAATTTTTATAAAAATACTAAGTGGCAGTAGTATTTTAAATAAAGTAATAGTAAGATTGATTGATTTTTTTAGATTTTTAAATATTATATTCAAATGTATACTCCTTTCATAAAATTATTAAATGTTTTTATTATTATATAACACTAAGAAAATTTTGTAAATTTAAAAAGAGCTTAATTGTATTTATGAATGTTTTTATTTTAATTAAAAAAAAGACTACAAGAAAATAATTAATATAAATTAGGAAATAATTATACATATATATAAATTAAAAAACTTTTTATTTTAAAGATTTAAGCATAAAAAATTATGAAATGAAAATACAGTTATAAATTTTTAGTATTTTTAGAAATATAGATATATTTAATTGAAATTTTATGAAAAGAGAATACATATATTTATAAAAGATATTTTTACATTAAATGTTTATACATTTGATTTTATATATTGAAATAAATAATAAAAAAGACTATTGTATTAACAATAGTCTTAAATAAAATTTTTTAATTTTCAGTTAATATAGATATAATTAATGCTTTTGATTGAATATATCTATAAGTTGTAGCTATATTAATAGTTTCAGATATAATTTTTTTAAAGTTTTTAGCATTATAATATGCTTTTTTTTGTTCGTAGTCATTTAAAACAGCCATTATTTCATTATAAATATTTTCATATCCTGAAATATCATCGTCAGAGAGAGCTTTTAATGCAGTTATAGTGCTATTAATAGTAGCCTCCATTGAAGTTGTATACGGTAAATAAGCAGTTTCAGCTTGTCTAAATAATGCTTCTTGAGATTCAATTGTTGTTTCATCACCAAGGGTATAAGAAATATAATATGATTTTAATGTATTTAAGCTTTTTCTTAATGCATCAGCAATAGATAAATCATTTTTATCAAAATCACTAAATTCATCTAATTCAGCTTGCAATGTCTCAAGTTTTAAAGCTATATCATTTGTTTGATCTATTTGATCGAGATTTATACCTACTTTTTCTAATAAAGAATTATTTTGTAATAATGAATAATTTCCTTCTCTATAAACTAATAAAAGTAATCCTATTTCAGAATAGTAAGGATTAACGTCTTTATTTTGTTTAATTGAAGTCATTGCAGTATTTATATATGATTGGATAGAAGTTAAAGTTGTATTTTCTTCAGTAGTTAAACCTAATGAAGAAGAGCGAGTAAGAGCAATTCCAATATTTTGATAGATATAAGATAATTCATCATAAGTTTTTATACCGAAATATGATATTGCATCTTTTGTAGCAGTTTTTATTTCAGATATTCTAGATTCAGATACAGTCCCTGTTAATATTTCATTACTTATAGTAGTTAATAATAAAGTTATGTTATTTTTTAAGTAATTTGATTCAATAGTAGTTAAATTTGGAATTGAAGTAATTTCAATTTTATTAGAATTTATGTAATTATAAATATTTGTTATTTCAGCACTTGTATAACTATTATATCCAGAAGCAATGGTACTATTAGTGGTAGATAGTATTCCAGATTGTTTACTACAGGATATAATTATAAAACTAAAAATTAGTACAAAAAATTTTAAAAATTTCATTTTTTCCCTCCAACATTTGATTAATATGGTTGAGGATTAATTTCATTGTTATCATCACCAAGATAGATAATAACAAATTCAGTATCATTATAGAAACTAAGAATAAATGTACCTAATGCTCCTCCAGTACCACCACTTCCATTATCATAAGACCAACTTAAATTATATAAAGTATCTTTTTCTAATTGAATTTCTTGAGTAGGAAGTATAAGAGCATTACTATATCCTCCGCCAGATAAATATATTTGAATTAATCCTCCAGAACCAATTTTAGTAGCATTTGGATCAGGTCTAAATCTTACGGAAACTGAATCATCAGGAATTAATTTTGTTATATAAATCTTTTCTTTTTCACAACTCGCTAAAACTAATAAGGTAGTTATTAATATTATTTTCAAAAAATATTTTTTTAATAGATTATTATAAATTTTTTTAATTATCATGTTTAAACCCTCCTTGATTTATCTATAACTTATCCCTCCGTGGATAACCTTTTTATTCATTATTATATATCGACTAAAAAAACTTAAACTTAATATTTATTTCAAAAAATTTATAAGTTTTTTATGAAAAGAATATATAAAAAAATAAAATTTTCTATATAGTTGACATACCAACTAATTTTGTATATAATTTAGTTGATTTGTTTGTAAAAAAGAAGAGAGTTAAAAGTAAATAATAATTATTAAAATTAATTAATAAGGAGAATAAAGTGATAGAAAAAAATAAAAAAAAAATTTTGACAAAAGAAATATCTCATTTATCAAGAGATATAGATTTATATTTATCAAAAAAATTAGAAAAATATAAAATAGGAAGTGGACAATTTAAAATTCTTATAAATATTAAAAAAAATGAAGGGATTTGTCAAGATAAATTAGCAGAAAAATTAGGAATTGATAAAACGACTATTACAAAAGCAATAAAAAAATTAATAGAAAAAAAATATGTAAAAAGAGAAAAGAATAAAATTGATAAGAGATATTATAAACTATATATTGGAGAAGAAGGGGAAAAAATTTACCCTGAAATAAAAAATATATTTAATGAGATAAATATTAAATTAATGTTAAATTTTTCAGAAAAAGAAAAAGAGATTTTTTTTGATTTCATAAAAAAAATAAATAAAAATTTAGAAAGGATAAAAGAAAATGAGAAATATTAAAGAATTATCAGAAGAAAAAGTGTATAAACTTTTAATAAAATATGCTATACCAGCTATTACAGGAAGTTTAGTATTTGCACTTTATAATATTGTAGATAGAATGTACATAGGTAAAGGTTTAGGAGCTTATGCAATGACAGGTATAAGTATAACTTTTCCAATATTTACTATATATATAGCAATAGGAATGCTTGTTGGCATTGGTGGCGGAAATTTAGCTTCTATAAAGCTTGGTGAAGGGAAAAAAGATAAAGCTGAAAAAATTTTAGGAAATGCCTTTACACTTTTTGTAATATTTAGTTTATCAATTATGCTAATAAGTAGTATTTATTTAGAAAAAATACTTTTTATGTTTGGAGCTACAACAAATACTATAGTTTATTCTAGAAATTATATGCAAATATTAAACTTTTTAGTATTGTCAAATTTTATGGCAATGGGAATGAATAATTTTGTTAGAGTAGAAGGAAATGCTAATACAGCTATGTTTACTATGCTTATTGGTGCAATTTTGAATATAATTTTAGATCCAATATTTATTTTTGTATTTAAATGGGGGATAAAAGGTGCAGCTTATGCTACAGCATTTTCAAATACTACATCAGCAATTTGGGTAATTTATCATTTTACGAAAAGTAAAAAAAGTATATTAAAATTAAAAGTAAAAAATTTAGGAATTGATTATAAAATTGTAAAAGGAATATTAAGTATCGGGATATCACCATTTTTATTACAAATAGCAAATAGTATAGTTGTAACATTTTTAAATAAAACTTTATTAAATTATGGTGGGGATATAGCAGTGGCGGCAATGGGAATAATAAGTACCATACAGATGTTTCTAGTAATGATAATAAATGGAATAATTTCAGGAGCACAACCGATAATAGGATTTAATTATGGAGCAAAAAATTATTATAGAGTAAAAGAAGCATTAAAATATTCTATTATATTTTCTTTAATTATAAGTAGTTTGATTTTTACTTTAATAATAATATATCCAAAAGTTTTTATAAATCTTTTTAACAAAAATAATCAAGAATTATTAGATATAGGAAAAAATGGATTAAGAATTTATATGTCGTTTATTATATTGAATGCATTTTATATAATAGGCGCTAATTATTTTCAGGGTATAAATCAAGCAAAAAAATCAATTATATTAAATTTATCAAGACAGTTAATAATATTTTTACCACTTGTAATAATATTACCAAAATATTTTAATATAAATGGAGTATGGTTGGCGGCACCAATATCGGATATTGTTATTAGTATAATAACTTTTATTTTATTAAAAAATAATTTTAAAAAAATGAATTAAGAAATGAAAAAATAAAAATTTAATATATGAGAGATTCCTTTAAATTTAAATAATTAATTTTTTTTTTTTAAAAAACAAAAAAAATGTTTGACGGATAAGGTAAAATATGATATTATTATTCTCGCCTTGAGGGGCAAAATAAAAAGCGGGAATAGCTCAGTTGGTAGAGCGTCAGCCTTCCAAGCTGAATGTCGCGAGTTCGACCCTCGTTTCCCGCTCCATAGTGGTGACCGTAGTTCAGTTGGTAGAGCGCCAGTTTGTGGCACTGGTTGTCGCGGGTTCAAATCCCGTCGGTCACCCCAATGTTTTGGGGGTGTAGCTCAGTTTGGTTAGAGCGCATGCCTGTCACGCATGAGGTCGCGGGTTCGACCCCCGTCACTCCCGCCATTTAAATATATGCCGCTTTAGCTCATCTGGTAGAGCAACTGACTTGTAATCAGTAGGTGGCTGGTTCGACTCCGGCAAGCGGCACCATAAATAAATTTTACAAAGTAAAATTTATGAGCAAGCGTAAAAATCTAAAAGATTTTTTAAGCAAAAGGTTTTTAAGTTAAAACAAGAGTAAAATTTAAAAATTAATAAGCTCCGTTCGTCTAGAGGTCAGGATTCCAGGTTTTCATCCTGGCGGCAGGGGTTCGATTCCCCTACGGAGTACCAAAGGTCGCATAGCTCAGTTGGGAGAGCACCTGCCTTACAAGCAGGGGGTCACAGGTTCAAGTCCTGTTGCGACCACCATAAATAAATTTTACAAAGTAAAATTTATGAGCAAGCGTAAAAATCTGTAAGATTTTTTAAGCAAAAGGTTTTAAATAAAAAGTAAAGTAAAATTTATGATTACATAATATTTTGTATAAATAATATATGCCGCTTTAGCTCATCTGGTAGAGCAACTGACTTGTAATCAGTAGGTGGCTGGTTCGACTCCGGCAAGCGGCACCATAAATAAATTTTACGAAGTAAAATTTATGAGCAAGCGTAAAAATCTAAAAGATTTTTTAAGCAAAAGGTTTTAAATTAAAAATAAAGTAAAATTTATGAGCAAGCATAAAAATTTGTAAGATTTTTTAAGCAAAAGGTTTAAATAGGTTAATAATTTTTAGTTTGAATTTTACAAAATATGGTTAGGTTCCCGAGTGGCCAAAGGGAGCAGACTGTAAATCTGCCGGCTCTGCCTTCGAAGGTTCGAATCCTTCCCTAACCACCATAAATAAATTTTACGAAGTAAAATTTATGAGCAAGCGTAAAAATTTGTAAGATTTTTTAAGCAAAAGGTTTTAAGTTAAAACTAAAGTAAAATTTAGAAATTAATAAGCTCCGTTCGTCTAGAGGTCAGGATTCCAGGTTTTCATCCTGGCGGCAGGGGTTCGATTCCCCTACGGAGTACCAAAGGTCGCATAGCTCAGTTGGGAGAGCACCTGCCTTACAAGCAGGGGGTCACAGGTTCAAGTCCTGTTGCGACCACCATAAATAAATTTTACGAAGTAAAATTTATGAGCAAACGTAAAAATTTGTATAAATAATATATGCCGCTTTAGCTCATCTGGTAGAGCAACTGACTTGTAATCAGTAGGTGGCTGGTTCGACTCCGGCAAGCGGCACCATAAATAAATTTTACGAAGTAAAATTTATGAGCAAGCGTAAAAATCTGTAAGATTTTTTAAGCAAAAGGTTTTAAATTAAAAATAAAGTAAAATTTATGAGCAAGCGTAAAAATCTGTAAGATTTTTTAAGCAAAAGGTTTTAAATTAAAAGTAAAGTAA
The DNA here is from genome assembly GCF_004365575.1 of Hypnocyclicus thermotrophus. Classification (NCBI taxonomy): domain Bacteria; kingdom Fusobacteriati; phylum Fusobacteriota; class Fusobacteriia; order Fusobacteriales; family Fusobacteriaceae; genus Hypnocyclicus; species Hypnocyclicus thermotrophus. Next base: position 112,657 of record NZ_SOBG01000001.1, on the reverse strand, counting down.
AATTTATTTATACTATTTAATTTTATCACTCAGATATGAGTGTTTTTTTTTATTTTTTGTAATATTAATATAAAAATAGTAGGAAATTACTATAATTTTTAGAATAACTATAGTAATTAAAATTTTAAATAAGGTGATGATATGAAAAAGTTATTTGAGTTAATAAATTATATTAATATAAAAATTATATTATTATTATCTGTAACAATAATAATAATTTTAACTTTATTTATTAATCATATAAATGAAGAATTTGAAAAAGAAATAGAAAATAAAATAAAAATTGAATTAGTCCAAAAAGTAGATATGGCTTATAATTTAATAAAACCAATAATAGAAAGGTATAATAATAAAGAAATTTCTAAAAATGATACTATTAAAAAAATTCAAAATATACTTTCAAATATGACTTATAAAGATGAATATTCTTTAAATTATATTTTTATGACTGATTATATAGGAAAATATTTAGTTCAGCCATATGAAAAAAATAAAATTGGGAAAAATATGTGGAATTATAAAGATGTTAAAGGAAATTATGTTATACAAGAGCTTATAAAATTAGCAAAAAGTAAAGAAAAAAAAGGTTTTTATAAATATTATAATAAAGCACCACTTATAGATGAAGAATTGAAAAAATTATCTTATATAAGAGGAATACCTGAAATTCAAGTATATATCGGAACTGGTAAATATTTAGATTATAAAAATAATAAATTAGTATATTTATTAAATTTTCAAAAGAATTTATTAATTGGATTTTTAATTATTATAGTGAGTTTAGTAGTTTTATTTTCTCTTAAATATCAATTATTATATAAAAAATTGTTAATAGAAAAAGAAAATGAAAGATATGAAAAAATAAGATATGAAACATTATTTAATAATTCTCAGGATGCAATAGTAGAAATAGATTATTATGGGACAATTTTAAATATAAATAATGCATTTACTAAAATATTTGGATTTACAAAAGAAGAAGCAGTTGGAAAAAATATAGATAATTTAATAGTTGTAGATAAATCAATATTAGAAGCAAAATATTTAACACAAAAAACAATAAAAATGGGTACTTTAAATACTGAAACTATACGATATACAAAAGATAAAAACCCTATTAATGTTTCAATAAAAACTATAAATATTGTATTTGATAATAAAATTATAGGTGGATATGGGATATATAGTGATATAACTCAAGAAAAAGAGTATGAAAAAAAATTAGAACATTTAAGTAGTTATGATTTATTAACAGGGTTAAATAATTTTAATTATTTTGAAAGAATAATAAATGAGTATAAAATTAGAAAAACATTTAATATAGGAATTTTAAATTTTGATTTAAACAATTTAAAACTTATAAATGATATTTTAGGACATCATTATGGAGATATGATATTAAAAAATTTTGCTAAAATATTGAAAAAAACTATAAATGAAAATAATATTATAGCTAGAGTTGGTGGTGATGAATTTGTAGCGATAATAATAGAACCAAATGAAAACGAAATAAAAGAATTAATAGATAGTTTAAATAAAAATATAGAAAAATATAATCAAACTTTATCAAATGAAATACTGTATTTATCAGTGGCTATTGGATATAGTATAGGAGATAACGATCATATAACGGAATTATTTAAAATAGCAGATGAAAAAATGTATAAAAATAAAATGTTAATAAAATCAAAAGAGAAAAAAGAGTTATTATTTAAAATAAAAAATCTAATAAATAGGAAAGATTTTTCTTATAATAGGCATATAGAAAATTTAAAAAAATATTCTAAAATTTTTGGAGAAAAATTGAAATTAGATAAAAAAACAAAAGAAAGGCTTCTATTACTTGTAGAGGTGTACGATATAGGGAAAATCACTATATCAGATGAATTATTGACTAAAAAAGAAAAATTAACAGATGAAGATTGGAAAACCTTAAAATCTCATTCAGAAAAAGGATACAGAATTGCTTTAAATTATCGAGAGTATGCCAATATTGCAGAATTAATACTAAAACATCATGAAAGATGGGATGGAAAAGGATATCCACTAGGATTAAGTAAGAAAGAAATTCCAATAGAATGTAGAATATTAAATATATTAGAATCTTATGAAGCAATGACTAATAAAAGGCCTTATCAAAAGATAAAAACAAAACAAGAAGCAATAGAAGAATTGATTAAATATAAAGGAACACAATTTGATCCAAAATTAATAGAAGAATTTTTAGAAATAGTAAATGAAATATAAAAAAGCTACCAAGAAATGGTAGCTTTATAAATTTTCTATTTTTTCGTTAAATTCTTTTAATAATTGTTTAATTTCAGGAGTAATTTTTTTGTTTATTTTTATAACAGCTTGTGTATTTTTATTATTGATTTTAATATCAATTGTTTTTTTCTCTTTTTTTGCTACTTTTTTATAATAATCATTTAGTTCCCTTTCTGTCATTATTTGACATCTGCTTATTATATCTCTTATATCTTCATTATATTTATTAATTTTAAGAATTTTATTAATAGTTTCCGCTTTATTGACTCCTATTTCATCTACAATTTCTTGAAGTTCTTTTGGATAATCCATAATTTTTGTTATTCTAAAAAATTTTCTTCTATTAAGGTTATGTTCTGACATAAGTTGTTCTATTGGTATTTTTTTTATTTTACTGTCTTTACGTAATTTATAGCTAAGTTCTAGCATAGTAAGATCTTTTCGTTTTGTATTTTCATCAATACTTATTTTATTAAGTACATCAACGGGAGTATCTTTTGAAAAAATAATAACTCTATTAATCTCACGAATAGTTTCACCAGCTTCTATTAAGCTTTTTATAGCCAATAATCTACGAAGTCCACTTACAATTATAAACTTTTTATTATTTTTTAAATTATCTTTTTCAATTAAATATACACTATTTATTAAACCGATTTCTTTTATACTTTCAATTAAATCATTTAATTCATCATTTTTCAATTCATCAACACTATTATAAATTCTATTAATAAATTCTTTATTATCAAAATCAATTAAATTAATTAAATTACTAGTAATATTAGAAATATTACCAAATTTTTGTATAATTTTATTTTTTTCTATTTCAGATTGTTTTGTATTTTCAGAAATTAAACTATCTGAAATATTTATTTGTTCTTTTCTTTTTGATAAAGGGTTTTGAAAAGTTGAAAATTTATCTTTTTTCATTATCCTTCCTCTCTTTCAAGTATTTCGTCTACTAATTTTTTAAAATCTTTTGCAACAGTACTAGTTGGAGAATATTCTGTAATTGATTGGTTTAAAGCACTTGCTTCAGCTATTTTAATACTGTCTCTGATAGTTGTTTTTAGGACTTTATCCCCAAAATACTCTTTTATTTCATTTGTTAATACCTCATGAAGGTTAGTTCGCACTTTTAATTGATTTAAAAATACACCACTTATTTCTACTTCGGAATTAAAGAATTTTTTTACATCTTCTATAGTATCTAATAAATCATTTATGCCTTCAAGTGCAAATTTTTCAGCTTTTATGGGTACATATACACGATTACTAGCAACTAAAGCATTATCAGTGATTACACCAAGATTTGGTGGACAATCTATAAGACAATAATCATACATATATGATACATCTTTTAATATTTCTTTTAACAAGTATTCACGGCCACGAACATTTCCAAAGAAATAATCAGCTCTAGCTAAATGTATATTACTAGGAATAATATCAAGATTTTTTTGTACATTAATAATAACATCTTCAGTAGGTAATGTATAATCTTTTTGAGCGGTATCTTTTAATAAATCATAAATAGTAAATTTTAGTTCTCTTTTGTCTATACCAAAACTTGTTGTTAAATTACCTTGTTGGTCCATATCAACAAGTAATACTTTTTTACCTTTTTTAGATAGAAGATATCCAATATTTCTTACAGAAGTTGTTTTACCAATACCACCTTTTTGGTTTAAAATGGAAATTATTAGCATATTTTTCTCTCCTTTAATTAGATTTTTTATTAGGATTTGTTTTGCTCGTGCATCATATTTTTTATTTAAAATTTCTAATTCTTTTTCATTTACAGATATCCTCCATTGTTTATCTCTTTTTAATGATTTTTTTATTTTCTTTCTACCAGCGCCTTCTCTTTTTCCTCCACGTTTATTCATAAGTTCCTCCAAATAAATACCTAAGTTAAGTATAGTACAGTTAAATTGAAAAATCAAGCTTAAAAAATCAAATTAAAAAAATAATTAATAAAAAAAATAAAAATAAAATTTTTTTAATAATTTGTGATATAATAAAATTTGCATAAAACTAATGAATTTATCTATAAATTAAAATTATTAGTTTTTATAGAAGTGTTAATAAAAAAATTTCATTATATAAATGAATATAATTGTAAGTTTTTATATGTTTTTTATTTTTAAAAATATGTAGAAACAAAGTAAATTAATAAAAAATAATGAAAGGAGAATTATGAATTATACAATAGGAGAGGTAGCAGAAAAAGTAAATTTAACAACATTTACACTTAGATATTATGAAAAAGAAAAAATTTTATTACCAATAAATAGAGATGAAAGTGGGAAAAGAGTTTTTAAAAAAAAAGATATTGAGTGGATAAATTTAATAAAATGCTTTAAAGAAACTGGGATGTCAATGGAAGACATAAAAAAACTTGTAGAACTTATTTTAGAAGGAGATAAAACTATTCCTAAAAGATTAGAGATATTGAAAAATCATAAAGAAAAAGTATTAAAAAAAATGGAAGATTTAGAAAAAAATTTAAATAAAATAGATATGAAAATAAAATGGTATAATGATCAAATAAAAAAAACTTGACTTAGAGTTAACTTTAAGGAGTATACTTCTATTAGAGATAAAAAAGAAAGAAAAAAATAGGAGGTATGAAATGTTTAATTTTGATTTTCAAAATCCAACAAAAATAGTATTTGGAAAAGACAGAATAAAAGAATTAAATAAATTAATTAAAGATAATGCAAGAGTTCTTATTACTTATGGTGGAGGAAGCGTTAAGAGATTTGGAACTTTTGATAAAGTATATAATGCTATTAATAATGGAAAAAGAGTTATTTTTGAATTTGGAGGAATAGAGCCAAATCCTAAATATGATACTTTAATGAAAGCAGTAGATATAGTAAAAAAAGAAAACATTGATTTTTTATTAGCTGTAGGAGGCGGAAGTGTAATGGATGGAACTAAATTTATTAATTTAGCTGCTAATTACAAAGGAGAGACTCCAGAAAATTTATTATATGGAAAATTTAACGAAAATGATTTTAGTAAAATAATACCAATTGGAACAGTAGTTACATTGCCTGCAACAGGTTCTGAAATGAATAGTGGAGCAGTTGTTAGTCATAAAAATGGTAAATTTCCAGTTATGAGTAAACATTCATTTCCTAAATTTTCAATTTTAGAACCAGAGCTTACATATACACTCCCTAAAACACAAGTGGCAAATGGAATAGCAGATACATTTATACATACAGTAGAACAATATGTAACATATCCTGTAGATGCAAAAATACAAGATAGAATGGCAGAAGGAATATTAAAAACTCTAATTGAAATAGCAGATGATTGTTTAACTAAAGAAAATGACTATAATAGCAGAGCTAACTTTATGTGGAGCGCTACTATGGCTTTAAATGGTCTTATAGGACTTGGAGTGCCACAAGATTGGGCGACACACGCTATGGGGCATGAACTTACATATTTATTTGGGATAGATCATGGAAAAACTTTATCTATACTTCAGCCAGCTATATGGGAAGTAAGAAAAGATAAAAAAAGAGATAAACTTATCCAATATGCTGAGAGAGTATGGGAAATAGATATAGAAAATGATGATGAAAAAATTGATATTGCAATAAATAAAACAAGAGAATTTTTTGAAAAATTAGGAATAAAAACGCATCTTTCTGATTATGGTATAAAAGAAGAACAGATAGAAGATATAATAAAAAGTTTGGAAGCACATCATATAAATAATATATCAGAAACACATGATTTAACTATTGATATAATGAGAGAAATTCTTAAAAAAGCCTATTAATTAAATAAAAACTAAATAAAGAGTTATATGAAAGATTTATAGGAAATATATAAAGAAGTAGATTAAATCGTGATAAAATAAATTATTAATTAAAGGAGAAAACTTTATTTTAAAGTATCTCCTTTTTTAATATTGACTTAAGTATTAAAATTTTGTATAATTATTTAATACTTTTGTATTTATTTTTTAGGATATTTTTTATAAAAAAATAAATCTATTTATTATACTTTGAAATAATATAGTAAATAGATATAATTATATATAGTAAAAATTTTGTAGAGTTTTAGTATAAAGGAGTAGAAATATGTATAAAATATTAGAAAAAAAAATAGTAAATAATGATGTTGAAAAAATAGTGGTAGAAGCGCCACATATAGCTAGAAATTGTAAAGCAGGACAATTTATAATTATTATGGTAGAAGAAGATGGGGAGAGAGTTCCTTTAACAATAGCTGATTATGATAGAGAAAAGAAAACAATAACATTAATTTATCAAAAAGTAGGTTATTCAACAAAACTGTTAGGTACTAAAAAAGTAGGAGATACTATATTTGCATTAGCAGGACCTCTTGGAAAACCTGTAAAACATGTAGAAAATGCAAAAAGAATACTTGGAATAGCAGGTGGAGTTGGTGCAGCACCTATTTATCCACAATTAAAAGAATATTATAAAATGGGGATAAAAGTTGATTTAATTTTAGGAGCTAGAAATGAAAAATATTTATTGCTTGAAGATGAATTTAGTAAGTTTATAGATAATATGTATATAACAACAGATGATGGAAGTAAAGGAAGAAAAGGTTTTGTAACACAGCAACTTATAGAACTTATAGAAAGTGGAAATAAGTATGATGAAGTTATTGCAATTGGCCCACTCATTATGATGAAGTTTATAGTTGATATAACAAAAAAATATAATATAAAAACATCAGTATCTCTTAATCCAATAATGATAGATGGGACAGGAATGTGTGGAGGATGTAGACTTACATATGATGGTAAAACAAAATTTGCGTGTGTAGATGGACCGGATTTTGATGGATTTTTAGTAGATTTTGATGAATTATTATCTAGACAAAATATGTATAAAGATATAGAAGAGAAGCATAAATGTAGATTAGATGAGACACTTTAACTTGGAGGAAAAATATGTATAATATGAATTTAAATAAAGTTAAAATGAATGAACAAGATCCAGATGTAAGAAATAAAAATTTTGAAGAAGTAGCCCTTGGATATACATTAGAACAGGCAATAGAAGAAGCTAAAAGATGTATACAATGTAAAAATCCAAAATGTGTAATAAATTGTCCAGTAAATATAAATATTCCCAGATTTATAAAAGAAGTAGCAGAAGGGAATATAGAAAAAGCTTATGAGATAATTTTAGAGCAAAATTCATTACCAGCAATATGTGGTAGAGTATGCCCACAGGAAAATCAATGTGAAGGAGCCTGTGTAAGGGGTATTAAAGGTGAACCAGTAGGTATTGGAAGACTTGAAAGATTTGTAGCTGATTATATGCGAGAAAAAAATTTAGTAAAAATAGAAGAAGTAAAAAATCAAAAAAATAAAAAGGTAGCAGTAATTGGAAGTGGTCCAGCAGGACTTAGCTGTGCTTATGACCTTGCTAAATATGGATATGATGTAACAATATTTGAAGCTCTTCATAAAGAAGGTGGAGTACTTAGTTATGGAATACCAGAATTTAGACTTCCTAAAGACATTGTAAAATATGAAATAGAAAACATAAAAAAACTCGGAGTAAAAATAGAAAAAAATGTAATAGTAGGCAAATCATATACTATAGACGACTTAAAAGAAGATGGATATGAAGCTATATTTATAGGAAGTGGGGCAGGACTTCCAAAATTTATGAGAATAAAAGGTGAAAATTTAAATGGAGTATATTCTGCAAATGAATTTTTAACTAGAGTAAATTTAATGAAAGCATATAAAGAAGATTCTCATACACCTGTATATAAAGGAGAAAGAGTAGCAGTAATAGGCGGAGGAAATGTGGCAATGGATGCTGCACGTACAGCACTTAGATTAGGAAGTAAAAAAGTATATATAATATATAGAAGAAGTGAAAAAGAATTACCTGCGAGATTGGAAGAAGTTCATCACGCAAAAGAAGAAGGAATAGAGTTTAAACTACTAACTAATCCTATAGAAATAGTAGGTGAAAATAATTGGGTAAAAGGTATAAAATGTATAAAAATGGAATTAGGAGAACCAGATGCATCTGGAAGAAGAAGGCCAATTGAAATAAAAAATAGTGAGCATATAATAGAGGTAGATAGTGTTATAATGGCTATTGGGCAGACACCAAATCCATTAATAAAAGAAACAACAACTGGATTAGATACACATTCTTGGGGGGGAATTGTAGTAAACGAAGATACGCTTGAAACTACGAGAGAAAATGTATATGCTGGAGGAGATGCAGTAATAGGAGCTGCTACTGTAATACTTGCAATGGGTGCTGGGAAAAAAGCTGCAAAAGCAATAGATGAAAAATTATCAAAATAAAAAGTGTCATCACTGACACTTAAAGCTGTCAAAATTTTGACAGCTTTTTTTATTCTTTTATAAATTTTGCAACAACTTTTCTTTTTCTAGGACCGTCAAATTCACAAAAATATATCCCTTGCCAAGTACCTAAAATCGGATTACCATTTTCAATTAATATATTTACAGAATTACCAATAAGACTAGTTTTTAAATGAGCATCAGAATTTCCTTCATAATGATAAAATTTTATATTAGGGACTAAAGAGTTTAAAGCATTTATTAAATCTATTTTTACATCATTGTCAGCATTTTCATTTATTGTAATAGCAGCCGTTGTATGCATAACATGTAGATATAATATGCCGTTTTGTAAATTATTTTCTTTGATTAACTTATATACTTTTGATGATATATCTATCATCTCATTTCGTTTTGATGTATGAATTATTATTTCAAACATAGTTTTCCTCCTTTTTATTTAAATTATAAGAAAAATTTTTATATTTATCAATTATTTTTTAATAATAGTATTTTTTGAGAAAATGTAGTAAAATTATTATTAAGGATTGGGAGGGAATACAATGAAATATTTTATAACCATTTTTATATTTTTTGTAATTATTATTAATGGATTTGCAAATGAAAAAAAGTATTGGTGATATACTCGTATCATCAAGGCCTCGAATGGACAGATTCTATATCAGAAGGAATTAAAGAAAAATTAAGCGATTATCCTAATATAAAAATATATTATGAATATTTAGATACAAAAAGAAATTTTACAAAAGAATATTATAATAAACTTATAGACTTGTATAAAGAAAAAGTGTATACAATTAATTTTGATTTGATTATAGCTGTAGATAATGCAGCATTTGAATTTGCACTTGATTATGGAGATACACTTTTTAAAAATATTCCTATAGTTTTTTGTGGAGTAAATAATTTTGAAGATTATGATATAAGTAAAGCATCAATTATAGCAGGAGTAAAAGAGCAGATAAATGTTAGTGACACATTTGAAGCACTTATAAAAATGTTTCCTAGAAGAAATAAAGTATATATTATACTGGATAATACATTAACTGGGCAAAAAATATATAAGGAAATTTCACCAGAAATAGAAATATATAAAAAATATTTAGATATTCATCTTATTAGAGATTTTGTTATAGAAGATTTAGTAGAGAATATATCAAAATTAGATACTAATAGTAGTGTAATTTTTTTACTTACCTTAAATAGAGATAGGTCCGGGAGGTTTCTAAGTTATAAAGAAGCATTAACAAAAATTAATACTGTAGCAACAGTACCGATATTTGGAGCATGGGATTTTTATTTAAATAAAGGAATTATTGGTGGGAGTTTAGTTTCTGGGAAAAATCAAGGTAAAAAAGCTGCTCAAATCGCTTTAAGGTATCTTGTGTATAATGAATTTCCAGATAGATTAATATTAGATACAAGTACAAAATATTATTTTGATTATAATAAATTAAAAGAATTTAAAGTGAAATATATTCCTAAAAATAGTATTATAATTAATAAACCATCTAAATTTAATATTAATATTAGATATGTTATTTATATTGTTTTCATTTCAACTATTATTGTAGGATATTTAGAAATAAGAATAAAACAAAAAGAAAAAGCAAAAAAAATATTAAAATTAGAGGTAGAAAAAAGAACAAAAGAGTTAGAACATTTAAATGCAAAACTTATAAAGATGGCTACAATTGATGAACTTACAAATATTTTTAATAGAAGAAAGATATTGGGAGAACTTCAGAGGCTTATAAACAAAAGAAAAAATTTTGTATAGCAATTATAGATATAGATGACTTTAAAGAGATTAACGATACATATGGTCATTCAATAGGTGATTTTGTATTAAGGAAAATAGGAGAGATACTCGGGCAATATACAAATAATTTTATAATACCAGGAAGAATAGGTGGAGAAGAATTTTTAGTTATTTTTCCAGATAAAACTCTACAAGAATCTAAATATATATTAGAAGAAATTAGAAAAAAAATAAAAAAAATAAATTACGGATCTTATAAAAATGTTACATTTAGTGCTGGAATTATAGATGTAGAAGATTATAAAAAGGATAAAATATTATCTAAAATAGATACATTATTATATTTGGCCAAAAATAAAGGAAAAGATAAAATAATAGATGAAAAATTTATATAAAAACCCCTTGAATCTTCAAGGGGTTTTTATGCTATTTAACTACAAATTCTTTTTTTGATAAGAGATTATTATCTTTATCAACAACTTCAACTTCCCAAACACCTTCTAGCCATAAATTTTTTGAAGACCAAGTTCTCCATCTATTACCAGCTACTTTTAATTTAACTTTTGCCATTTTATTTTTAATACCATTTTCTTGAATATAGTACCAAACGTGATATATATACTGTTCTTCATTAGCATTAGTAATTTCTGTAAAATAATAAGCTTTATCATATAGATTAAACTCAGATATTTCGTTTATAGGCTCTCTATTTTCTATAGATGTAGTTAAAATATCTCTATTAACTTCAAGTCCAAAAGCAAAATTTGATAGTATAAAAAATACAAGTAAAATTTTTTTCACCTTACCATCTCCTTTCATTAAGATATTTTATTATACAATAAATATTATAATAAATTCAAATTTATTTAAAAAACTCCAAATCAGTTTTTAATTGTTCTACAATTTTATTTAATTTATAAAGTAACTCTACTTTATCCTCTAAAAGTAATTTTATTTTTTCAGATATTTGACTTGTTTCAGTAGCCAATGATTCTATATTTGTTGAATTATCTACGATGCTACTAATAGCAGTAGTAATTTCGGTTGAAGCAGTAGATTGTTCATCAGTAGAAAAAGCTATATTTCCTATATCATCATTATTTTTATTAGTTAAATCAATTATATCAGAAATATTCTCATTAGTTTCATTCATTAAGCTAAGTCCTTCAGTAACTTTTGTTTTTACTAATTCGCCACCATTTTTTACATTATCTACTTCTCTTTGTACATTTTCTATTAATTTTTCTATTTTTTCAGTTTCTTTATTAGTTTGTTCAGCAAGTTTTCTTATTTCGTCAGCGACAACAGCAAATCCTCTTCCAGCTTCTCCAGCTCTTGCTGCTTCAATAGCTGCATTTAAAGCAAGTAAATTAGTTTGTTCAGCAACATTATTTATCGCTATAACTATTTCTCCTATATCAGAGGAGATAGCTTTTAATTTATCTATTTGAGAATTAGTATTTTCAACACTATTATTTATTTCTTGCATAGTATTTGATAAAGTATCAATTTTATTATAACTAGATTTTGTAATATTAAGAGTTTTTTCAAAAGCATTAACACTGGATCTTACTTTGTCACTCATAGCTTTACTTGTGGCGGATATTTCTTCAATAGCTGCAAGACTTTCTTCAGAGGATGCTGTTTGATTGCGTACATTATCAAGCACTTTATTAATATGCTCATTTAATTGTTTAATTCCTTGTAATTCTTCAACACCATTAATTACAGCAATTATTAATTCTGTAATATCTCGTGTATCATTTTCTACTTGTTGAGATAATTTTTTAACTTCATTTATAATACGGGATAATTTTTTCATAAATTGATTAAATTCGTTTGATAACATTTCAAGTTCATCATTAGTCTTTAAATTTAAAGATACATTTAGATTACCATTTGCACCTTCTTTAAATATATTTATAAACTTATATATATTTTGAGTAATAGTCTTGTTAAATACAAAATAAATAATAATAGAAAATATCAAAAATATAATTGTAAGTAAAATTATAAAGAGTTTTATAGAATTAAATCTAGCTTCAAATTCTTTATATGATGTACCACCAGCAATTATCCATCTAGCAGAAGGAATTTTTTCATAAATTAAAAATTTTTTGTCATTATTAAATGTGTAATCAACTTCCCCTTGAGGGTTAGAAGTAAACAATTCATCTACTTGACTACCTAAAAAATCATTAATTTTTTTATTAACAATATTTTTATTTGGATGTGATAGTGTAAGGCCATTTTCATGTAATAAAAAAGCATATCCACTTTCACCTATTTTAGTTTTTAATACTTGTGATTGAATAGCAGAAAGATTCATATCAAAACCAAGTACACCAATTTTTTTACCATCTTTTATTACTTGTTTTGCAATTGTAACTACTAAATCACTAGTACCCGCATCTGGATAAGGGTCTGTAATAACAATTTCATTACGTTTAGCAATACCATACCAAGGTCTTTTTGTAGGGTCATAATCAGCAGGAAGTTCTAAGTTTGGTTCACTTAAAAATTTTGAATCTTCAAAACCTATATAAGCAGATAGATAGACATTATTAAATTTTTTATTAATTATATTAAATTGAGTTTTAAAACCGTCCCAACCTCTATTTAAGTAAGCATTAATTAATATATCACTGTGTAAATCAACGTTGTTAAAAAAGTCGTTTATATTACTTTTTAAAGTAATAATTTTTTCTTTAGCCTCATGTTTTGAAATATCGATACTATTTTTTACACCTAATTGATAAGTAAAAGAACCTAAAATTAGGATAGGTAATACTGACATAACAAGCAATAAAAAAGTCATTTTGTTTTTTAATTTCATTTTAATACCCCCTTTTTTTAATAAAAATCTTAAATATTAAAACCATTACTTAATATATATATACAAAAAAAAATAAAATTTCTTTTTTTTTTCTTGACATAAATAAAAAAAAGTGATATATTTAAAATGAAATTATTAGCACTCATCAATATAGAGTGCTAATAAAAAAAGAAGGGAGGTTTTTGAGATGAATGAAGAAAAATATACTCAGAAAAGTATAGAAGCGTTATCAAGTGCACATAATTTTGCGATTAAATATAAACATCCATTAATAAAAGAAGAACATTTAATATATGCATTACTTACGCAAATAGATGGACTTATTCCAAAACTTTTACAAAAAATGAATAAGGATGTTATAGGGATTACAAATAAACTTGAGGCAAAATTAAATAGTATGCCAAGAGTAGAAGGACAAAATCCAAATTCTATTAGACTTGACGGACATTTAAATCAAATTTTAATAACAGCAGAAGATATAGCAAAAAAATATGAAGACTCTTATATAAGTGTAGAGCATCTTTTTATAGCATTACTTAAAAACAATAATCAATTTTTGAAAAATGAAAATATTAATATAAAAGAATTTGAAAAAGTATTAAAAGAAATAAGAGGAAATCAAAAAGTTAATACTCAAAATCCAGAGGGAACATACGATGTACTTAATAAATATGGAATAGATCTATGTAGTGCAGTAAAAGAAGGTAAGATAGATCCAATTATAGGTAGAGATACAGAAATAAGAAGAGCAGTACAAATATTATCTAGACGTACTAAAAATAATCCTATATTAATAGGAGATCCTGGAGTAGGTAAAACAGCTATAGTAGAAGGACTTGCATCTAGAATAGTAAAAGGTGACGTACCTGAAAATTTAAAAAATAAAACAATTTTTTCTCTTGATATGGGGTCATTAATTGCAGGAGCTAAATATAGAGGAGAGTTTGAAGAACGATTAAAAGCAGTATTAAAAGAGCTAGAATCAAGTAATGGAAACATAATATTATTTATAGATGAAATACATACTATAGTTGGTGCAGGAAAGACAGATGGTGCAATGGATGCAGGAAATATACTAAAACCAATGTTAGCTAGAGGAGAAATACAAGTAATAGGTGCTACTACTATAGATGAGTATAGAAAATACATTGAAAAAGATGCAGCTCTTGAAAGAAGATTTCAACCAATTATGGTAAACGAACCTACTGTAGAAGATACAATTTCTATATTACGTGGGCTTAAAGAAAAGTATGAAATATATCATGGAATAAGAATAACAGATAATGCTATTGTATCAGCAGCAGTACTTAGTAATAGGTATATAAGCGATAGAAAACTTCCAGATAAAGCAATAGACCTTATTGATGAAGCAGCAGCTAAAATAAAAACAGAGATGAATTCTATGCCAGAAGAACTCGATGAACTTACTCGTAGAGGAATGCAATTAGAAATAGAAAAAGAAGCTTTAAAAAAAGAAAAAGATAAAGCTTCAAAAGAAAGATTGGATATACTTGAAAAAGAATTAGCTGAAATTAATGAAAAGAAAAATAATCTTAAAACAAAATGGGAATTAGAAAAAGATGAGATAAATAAAGTACAAAAATTAAAAGAAGAGATAGAAAAAGTTAATTTACAAATACAAGAAGCAGAAAGAAATTATGATCTTAATAAAATAGCAGAGTTAAAATATGGGAAATTGCATGAATTAGAAGAAAAATTAAAAGAAGAGGAGAAAAAATCAGAAAATAACGAAGAAGGAAGAATGTTAAAACAAGAGCTTACTTCAACAGAAATAACAGATGTAATATCAAATTGGACAGGAATTCCAGTATCAAAACTTATGGAAAGTGAAAAAGAAAAAATATTACTTCTAGAATCTCATTTAAAAGAGAGAGTAATAGGACAAGATAAAGCAGTAAAATCAATAGCAGATACTATAATGAGAGCAAGAGCTGGATTGAAAGATCCTAAAAAACCGATTGGTTCATTTATTTTTCTTGGAAGTACTGGAGTAGGTAAAACATATTTAGCAAAAACTCTTGCCTATAATTTATTTGATAATGAAGAAAATATGATACGTATAGATATGAGTGAATATATGGATAAATTTAGTGTTACTAGACTTATAGGTGCACCACCAGGATATGTAGGATATGAAGAAGGAGGTCAACTTACAGAGGCTGTACGTAGAAAACCATATTCAGTAATATTATTTGATGAAATTGAAAAAGCTCATCCAGATGTATTTAATGTACTTTTACAAATTTTAGATGATGGTAGACTTACAGATGGCAAAGGGAAATTAGTAGACTTTAAAAATACTATAATAATAATGACTTCAAATATAGGTAGTGAATATATTTTAAATGATCCAATGGTAAATAATGAAACAGAAAATCTTGTAATGAATGAGATGAAATCAAGATTTAAACCGGAATTTTTAAATAGGGTAGATGAAATAATAGTATTTAGAGCTTTATCTAAAGAACATATAAAAGGAATTATTAGTTTAATACTAAAAGAGATAAATAAAAAACTAAAAGAAAGATATTTAACAGTAGAATTAAGTGAATCAGCTATTGATCTTGTTATTGAAAATGCATATGACCCACATTATGGAGCAAGACCTTTACGTAGATATTTACAGCAAATCCTAGAAACAAATATAGCCAAAATGATATTAGAAGGTAAAGTAGTAGAGAATAATAAAATATATGTAGATACTCAAAATAATGAACTTGTATATAATATAAAAAGCTAGGATATTTCCTAGCTTTTTATATTATTTTTAATTAATTATCTTATCATTTTATTTATATCATTTGATATAAATTGAGCTTTAGAACCAAATATAGCTTGAACTCCATTAGCACCAACTTTTAAAACACCTGCAGCACCAAGTTTTTTAAGTTCTCCATCATTTACTTTTGATGTATCAGCAACTTCTACTCTAAGTCTAGTAATACAAGCATCAACTGATTTTAAATTTTCTTTTCCACCAAGTGCATCAATAACTAGTACAGCTAATTCATGTCCACCTAAACTTACTTCTTCTGATTCTACTTCATCCTCTTCTCTACCAGGAGTTTTTAAATCCCATTTTCTAATAGCAAATCTAAATAAGAAGTAATAAACAACAAATAATACAGCACCAACAATTATTACCCACCACCATGGCGTTCTATTAGGCATTACTCCAAACATAATGAAATCTATTACTCCACCAGAGAATGTCATACCTATTCTTACTCCAAGCATATTCATAAGCATAAATGATGTACCAGCAATTAATACATGTATTCCGTATAATACAGGAGCAACGAATAAGAAAGCAAATTCAATTGGTTCAGTAATACCAGTTAAGAAAGAAGTAAGTGCTGCAGAGAACAAAATACCACCAGCAATTTTTCTTTTTTCTGGTTTTGCCTCATGATACATAGCAAGAGCTGCTCCAGGTAATCCAAACATCATAAATGGAAATTTACCAGTCATAAATTTACCAGCACCTTGATAAGTAGCTGATGAGAAGTTATGGACATTATCTTTTAACATTTCAAACCATATTCTGTTATCTCCTTTTACTAACTCGCCAGCTTTATTAATATATTCTCCAAAGTCAAACCAGAATGGAGAATAGAATATATGATGTAATCCAAATGGTATCAATGATCTTTCAATTACTCCAAATATAAATGTAGAAATATTAGTATTTGTTTCATTTGCTAAATATGATAATTGATATAACCCAGCTTGAATTGGTTTCCAAATTATAGGCATAGCAAGTCCTATTAAAAATGCAGCAACAGCAGTTACGATAGGTACAAATCTTTTTCCTGCAAAGAATCCTAAGAATGGAGGAAGTTCGATTTTATAATATTTATTATAAAGCATAGCAGCTATAACCCCAGCGATAATACCACCAAATACTCCAGTTTGAAGTGTAGGAATTCCAAGAACACTAGCAAAAGCTCTATCATGAGCTGCAAGTCCAGCTTCAGCACCACTTACTATTCCCATTGTAGTATTCATAACAAGTATAGCAACAATAGCTGCAAGTGCTGCAACTCCTTCTCCGTTAGCAAGTCCAATAGCAGTACCAACTGCAAATAATAATGGTAAATTAGCAAAAATTACTCCACCAGCTTGTTCCATTAATGGAAGTTGTAGTTTATTACCAAATGCTAAAAATAATCCTGCTGCAGGTAATATTGCTACAGGTGTCATAAGTGCTTTACCAATCTTTTGTAATTGTGTAAATGCTTTCATTTTTCACTCTCCTTATAATTTTTTAAGATAAACTTTCATTAACAAATCTCCAGATTTTACGCTACCAGTAGAAGTTTCAATTTTTTTTACCATATCCATAGATGTAATTATAACAGGAGTTTTGTGTGATTTTGCATTAGATTTTATATAATCTAAATCAAATTTTACTAATTCTTTTCCTTTAGTTATAGAATCTCCTTCATTTACTAGTCTTGTAAAACCTTTTCCTTCTAATTGTACAGTATCAATACCAAAATGTACTATTAATTCAAGTTCATTAGCTAATTCAAATGAAGTTGCATGATTAGTTTCAAAAATACTAAAATCTACTGCATCACAAGGTGCTACAATAGTTCCAGATGTTTTTGGTATTAAACCAACACCATCACCAATAATTTTTGATGAAAAAGCTTCATCTGGAATTTCACTTAGTGGAATTATATCACCATCAAATGGTGCATAAATTTCTACATAGTTTTTCTCTTCTTTTTTACCAAAGATTTTTTTAAAAAAACTCATATTCCCATCCTTTCATATATTTTAATATTTGTTTTGTTTTAGAACAATTTTAATTGATAACTTACTATTGATATTAAATCATTACCAAGTAATATTAATATACAAGCTTTTTTTTAATTTGTCAAGGTTTTTATGAAAATTTATTTTTTATTTGAGCCTTTTTTTGTATGTTGTTTTTTTAAAAACATTATATAAATATTAATTTTAAAGGATAAGTTTGTTAAAATGTTTTATTTTTATAACATTGTTTATTTTGATTTTATTTGAGCTTTTTTATTAGTGTTTGACATAAAAATAGTTTTTTTATACAATAATAGAGAATAAATGGGGGTAAAAAATGGATAAAATAGAAAAAAATAGCATAGAAATAACAAGATATAATATAATAAAGCCTTTTTTAAAAAAACAAAAAAATTTAAAAGAGATAAGTAAAGAAAGTGATGTTTCATACAGCACATTAAAAAGATGGGTAAGTGCATATAAAAAAAATGGTTTAGAAGGTCTCAAAAAAAATACAAGAAAAGATAAAAATACTTTTAGAATATTGGATACTGAAACTGTAGAAAAAATAGAAGAGATTTATACAGAAAATCCTGCTATCAAGATACTTGATATTTATAAACTCGTGTCTAAAATAAATAAAAATATAAATTATGATACAGTCTATAGAGTAATAAATAATTTAGATCCATTTGTAAAAAAAGTAGTTGATAAAAACGTTCCTTTTACCAAAACATCAAATGAAATATTTGAATATAGTTATAAAATATTAAATATAAAAATATTAGATGAAACAACAGATGAGTTAAAAAATCCATTTTTACATATTATTTATGATAGTTTTTCAAAAGGAATATGTAGTTTTTATATTAATTTTGAACCCCTAACAATAGAAGAAATATATCTTTTACTTAGAAAGGCTATACTAAAAAATAATTATGAATATGATATTTATGGTAAACCTAAAGAATTTATTATTAATAATCAAAAAGTGAATCAAAAAAATATTTTTTTAGAAATCGAAAAAAAACTAAATATAAAAACTTTTTTATGTTATGAAAATGAAAATAGTAATAAAGATTTTTATTATGAACTAGAAGAGATATATTTGAAAGATTTTTTAATTTATGAAAATACTGAATTAAATTATAAAGAGCTTGTAAAAATAGTAAAGAACTTTATCTA
This sequence comes from Hypnocyclicus thermotrophus, assembly GCF_004365575.1. NCBI lineage: Bacteria > Fusobacteriati > Fusobacteriota > Fusobacteriia > Fusobacteriales > Fusobacteriaceae > Hypnocyclicus > Hypnocyclicus thermotrophus. Next base: position 93,463 of record NZ_SOBG01000001.1, on the reverse strand, counting down.
TTTAACATATAATTATAGAAAATATATTATTTGGGATAAAAATTTAAAACAGATTGAATTTATTAGAGATGAAAATATATTAAATCCTTTATTAATATCAATAAATAGTAAAAGAAAAGTCCAAATTCAAGGAGTGAGATATAACAATCTATTTTATTCAAATAAAATATTAAATGAATATATAGGTAAAAGCATAACTATAAAAATAGATTATAATAATATGCAGTATATAAAAGTGTATTATAATAATAATTTTCTTTGTATAGCAAAATCAGAAAGTTTTTATAATAAAATAATAAATTATTATGAGTTCCAAGCAATAAAAAGATATATTTTAATAAAATATTATAATAAAGATATAAGTTTTACTGAATTTATAAAAGAATTTGAAAATATTATAAAAGAATATTAATTTAATAAAAAAATGAGCAGTTGTTATCGCTCATTTTTTTATTGATTATTTAAATAAATTTTTCAATTTTTTTAAAATAGAATCTTTTTGTTTAATATTTTTTTCATTTTTTATAAGCTCTACATTTGAGATATATTCACCAATAGATACTTCTACTACATTATCTTCATCTACTTCAATACTTAAAAATTTTTCACCTGTTTTATCTTCTAAATCAGATATCCATACAGGATAAGAAATAGGATTTTTATTACGGCCATTTACCCAACTAATAACATGAGCTTCATATAACATATTGTTATCATCATATAATTTATATTTTATATCTTTATATTTAATAGTTGTTTTATGATTATCATAAGTTATATTTTTCATGTCTTCATGTGTTTTAACTTCAGATTTTGGAATAATTTTCCAAATAGAATATTCCCAAATATATTCTTCGTTTTTATCCACTCCAATATATACTTTTTCACCTATTTCATTTACACCAGTGAAATCAAACCAATAATCATCGTCATCTTCAACATCTATATATTTATATATAGCAGTTATTTCATACCATGTATCATCAATAACAATAAAATCACTTAGTTGGACATCTTCAGGTTTTATTGATACTTTTTGAATTCTACCAGTTCCAGTTTCTGTATAATTTGACATATTTCCTCCTTAATAATCTTTCCAGCCATCTAATAAATAAAAATCAAGTAATACAGGATTAGCTAAAGTATTTATTATATAATTTTTATTATCATCTAATAAACCTTTTCTAAAATTTAAACTTGAAATAAATGTAGCAGGGTCTATTTCTTTTGTCTTAACTTCCCAATTTTTAAGATTTTTAAATCGTGAAATTAAATAGTCTTTATTAATTTTTCGTTGAGAGCCCATTATAAATCCCCAGTCTCCAAAACTAGGAACATCAATATGATACGGAACAGTATTAAATCCCGCTGCTTCCATGGTTTTTTTAATAGTCCAGAATGCTTTTTTCGAATAAGTTGGAGAGGTAGATTGCATTACAAAAACTCCATTTTTTGATAATTTTCGCTTTACATTTATAAAAAATTCTAAAGAATATAATTTTGTAAGTTCTATATTGTTTGGATCTGGAAAATCTATTATAACTACATCATAAAATTTATTAACGTTTTCAAGAAATTTTTTAGCATCTACATTAAAAACATTTACTTTTGCAATTTTTTCATATTCATATAATTTTGTTTCAAAATTATAACCTTTTTCTTTATAAATGTCTTTTTGTTTATCTGTATAATTTATAAAATCAGCTTTTAATGTTTGGACTCTACTATCTTTAAAAGAATTATTATTTATTTTTTTCATAATAGGATTGTTTTTAGCAAACTTTATCATTTCAGGATCTAAATCAACCAAAGTAACTTCTTTTACATCTTTAAATTTTAATACTTCACGAAGAGCACAGCCATCTCCGCCACCAAGAATTAACACACGACTTCTATTCCATAGTGATAAAGCAGGAATAACAAGAGATTCGTGATATATTTTTTCATCTCCTTCATATAATTGAGTATTTCCATTAATATATAGATAGTGTTTTTTTGTAGTACTATTTCTAGTAAGGACTATACTTTGATAAGGAGTGTCTATTTTATATATAATAGGATCTTTAAATAATTTTTGATAAATAAGATTTTCCCATTTATCAGAATTGATAAAAGAATATATTATCATAAATGACGTTATAATGAAAATTATTATTTTTCCATTATTTTTATTTCTTTCAGTTTTAGTTAAATATAAAAATGTAATTAAAGCTGCAATAAAATTAAAAGATGCAACAACATAACTCATTTTATATAGAGGTAATTTTATTTTAATAATAAAAAAGAGCCAAACTAAAGTACCGATAAAACTTCCTATATAATCCATAGAAAAAATCAAAGAAATTACATGAGTAGTTTCTTTGAGATATAATTTACTCAATCTAATTAAAAGAGGGATTTCAGCGCCAACTAATAACCCTATAAAAATTATATAAAAATAAAGAAAAAGTAAAAAGTTATGGCTAGTATATCCAAAAGCCCATAAAACAACAATAGGAGCAGAAGAACCTAATATAGCTAATAAAATTTCAATAGTTACAAATCCTGTTATAAGCTGATTATTTTTAATTAATAGTTGGATAGAACCGCCGATTCCCATCATTAAAAGCATAACACCAATTACAATACCCCATTGAATAGCAGAATTTCCTAAAATATCTGTAGAAAGTTTTGCTAAGATATATTCATTGATTATCCCAGACATTCCAGTAAAAAACATACTAACAGCAAAAAGTAATAAAATATATTTTTTTTCGCTTTTATTGTTTGTTATTTTATTTTGCATTAGAGATTTGCTCCTATTATTATAGAAACTGCAATTGTTAACATTGAAACAATAAAAATTAATCCCCAATTTTTATCTTTTTCTATAACTTCATTTGTTATATTAACTTTTGGAAATATAATTTTATCAATACTATATCCAAATAAGAGTAAAAGAACCCCACCTTTTATAGCACTTATAATATAAAAAATTGCATCTTGCAACATTTCAGTAGAATCTCCAAGTAAAGAATAATAGTTTATAACAGATATTGCAAGTAATAATCCCCCTAAAAACAAACTAGCAGCAATATTATTTTTGCTAATTTCTTTTACATCATCAAAAGGAGTCAATTTTAATGCAATTAAGAAAAATAAAATAAGAACTGTCTGACCCAGTATAAAAAATAAAAGTACCGATATTACACTTCCACCGTCACCAATGAGAGTAGCTCTTGCAGTCATACTTGTAGCAATAATATAACAAAGTTCAAATAAAGCAACAGCAGTATTTCCTTTTTTTAGAGCAGCAATATTATTTATTTCTGATAATAAAAGTTTATCTCCTATAAATACAGCTATAAATATTAATATAAACATTAATATTGAATATAAGAAAAAACTAATAATATCATTAAATAAGCCAATAGAACCACCAAATATTTCACCACTAGAGGCATAAATTACTCCAAATAAAATTGCAGCAAATCTTATAGCAAAAACATTTGATTTTCCATTAATAATTTTATTTAATTCTTCTTTATTTGTTAAATTAAAAAACTTTTTTACCAATAATGCTAATATAACTACTATAATAATAGTTGTAATAGTATAAATATCATTAATATTTATTATATTATTTAACATTCTAAGTACCCCTTTTCTTGATTTTTTTTACTTTCCAGAAGAAAAACTTCTATTTCTAGCTCTACTACTACTAGTTCTTTTTGAAGTGCTAAATGGTTTAGTTGTAATATTATTGTTAATTATTGTAGTTCTTCTACTACCGCCCCACCACCAAAAAAAACCACCATGTGACGGATAAAAGTATGCTCTACGTTCACATGAGCTAATAAGAACAAATAGAAGAAATATTATGATAATCATAAAAAGCATTTTATTATTGTTGTTCATAATTTCCCCTTCCTATTCTTATTTATTTAATTCAGATTTTAATTTAGCTAATTCATCATCAACATCACTATTTCCATTTAATGATTCAAATTGAGCTTCTAAATCTTCTCCAGTTAGTTCTTTATTAATTTCTTCTATAGCATCAGCTTCATTTATTATTTTATTTGCTTTTTCTTCCATTTTGCTAAAACTATCAAATGCACTTTTTCCTATTGTAGAAGTAGTACTTTTTAATTCGTTTATTTTCTTTTTAGCCTTTGCTGATTGAATTCTTGATTTTAAAAGATCTTTTTTTCTTTTAGCTTCTTCTATTTTATTTTCCATCATTTTAAGATCACTAATAAGTTTTTCAGTACTTGTAGAAATGGAATTTCTATCATTTTTTATTTGCTCTAATTCTTTTGTTAAAGCTTGTTTTTTTTCTAGTGCTTTTTTAGCAAGCTCTTCATTTCCAGCATTAAGAGCAGCTTTTGCATTATTTACCCATTTGTTTATTTCTTGTTCTAAAAATTTTATTTGTTTTGTAAGTCTTATTTCTTCAGCTTTTGTAGAAGCAATAGCTTGTTTAGCTTTAGTATATTCTTTTTCCATATCTAAAATATTTTGTTCTAATATTTTTTCTGGATCTTCCATTTTATCAATTATTGAATTTACATTTGATTTAAAAACTTTTCCTAGTCTATCAAATATTCCCATTTGTTATCCTCCTATTATTTTTATATTTTTTATTAAATTAATATATTTATTTATATTCTTTTATTATATTAAATATTTTTGGTAATGCAAGTTCTATAGCTTCAAAAACTTGTAAGACTTCATTTACATCAAGGTTTGTTATATTTAAAGATTCATTTATAACTAATTTTTGATTTTTTTCATCAGTTGAATCAATAGCAATAGATACAGGTAGTATTTCAGTATTTAGGTCTAATAGTTTTTTATATAAAGTTAGGTCCTCTTTTAATTGATTTAAATTAATTATTTCTTGTTGAATAAACAATATATTATCTTGTTTTACTATAATAGTTTTAGTGTCAATATCTTTTAGTGTAACTAAAGCAACAGAGTCATTTATGCTTTCATAATTATAGCCATTTTCAATTAAAATTTCAGAAATATTAAAATTTACAACTTGTCTTATACTAATATCGTTTATATTTTTTTTCATTGATAGAACCTCCATTTTTATTTTTTATAACATCATTATTCTATACGAAATTTATTAAAAAATCCTTTAAATTTAAAAATCAAATTAAAAAAAATTAGAACCTGTAAACTTAAACTTTTTAAAGTGTTCGGTTTACAAGTTCTATTAAATTTTTTGGATTATTTTACATAAGTTAACCATTTTTCATCATAAATAAGTTCACCTTTTACAAGTTTAAAATATTCATCTTGTATTTTATGCGTTATTGTTTTTTTACCTTTTCCTATTTTTATATTATCAATAGTATCTACAGGAGTTACTTCTGCTGCTGTACCAGTTAAAAATACTTCATCAGCTATATATAAAAATTCTCTTGGAATAACTTGTTCTTTGATTTCATATCCTAAATTTTTAGCTATTTTAATTATTGTATCTCTAGTAATACCTACAAGTGCAGAAGAACCAATAGGTGGAGTGTAGATTACATCATCAAGTATAGCAAATAGATTTTCACCACTTCCTTCACTTACATTTCCAGAATAATCTAAAGCTATTCCTTCATCATATCCATTTTCTAAAGCTTCCATTTTAATAAGTTGAGAACTTAAATAATTCCCTCCAGCTTTTGCCATTGTAGGCATAGTATTTGGAGCAAGCCTTCTCCATGAAGAAATTTGAGCTTTTATTCCATTTCTAAGGGCCTCTTCTCCAAGATATGCTCCCCATGGCCATACAGCTATCATTACTTCAACAGGACATTTTACAGGATTTACTCCTAAAACATTATATCCTCTATAAATTAGAGGTCTTATATAACCTGCTTTTAAATTATTAGCTTTTATAGTGTCAATGATTGCTTGCTTTACTTCTTCTTTACTATAAGGAACATCTGTTCTATATATTTTACAAGAATTAAATAATCTATCAATATGCTCATCAAGTCTAAATATAGCTGTTCCTTTTTTAGTTTCATAAGCTCTTATTCCTTCAAAAAAACTTGTACCGTAATGTAAAGCATGTGCTAATACATGTACTTTAGCATCATCATGATCTATTAAATTTCCATTCATCCAAATTTTTTGAGTATCTACCATTGTTAACTCCCCCTTATATTTTTACAGTATTAATTATTTTTTTTAAAAAATCTGCTGAATCTCTTAATTTTTCTTTTTCGGCTTCATTCAACTCTACTTTTAATATTTTTTCTATACCATTTTTTGAAATTATAGCAGGTAAAGCAAGGACAATATCATTAATATCATAAATATTATTTACATAAAGACCAACGGGTAAAATAGACTTTTCATTAACGGTAATAGCTCTAACTATTCTATAAATACTAGCAGCAATTCCATGGTTTGTATTTCCTTTTTTTAAAAAAATATCAAATCCAGAATCAACAACATATTTTTCTACTTCTTTTTTATTTATAGAAGGGAAATTATTTATTTTTGTAAAAGTATCTATATTTACTCCAAAGATATTACATAAAGACCATGGAATAAAACATGTTTTACCATGTTCTCCAAAAACATAAGCATTTATATTTTTAGGGTCAATATCAAATTTTGTACTTAAATAATATGTAAGTCTAGAAGTATCAAGTAATGTTCCAGAACTCATTACTTTATGAGCAGGAAATTTTGAATGTTTTATTGCAAAATAAGTAACAACATCAACAGGATTTGTCACTAAAATTAATATAGAATTAGGAGTATATTTTTCTAGTTCTTTCACTATTTCAACTGTTATTTTAGAATTTGCAGCAGCAATACTTTCTCTTGTATCACCTTTTTTTACTTGAATTCCTGCGGTAATAATAACGATATCACTATCTTTACAATCTTTATAAGTACCATAATTTAATTTTGTATTTTTGGTATAAAAAAGACTTTGAGTATGTCGAAAATCCATTATTTCAGCATAAGATTTTTCATTATTTATATCCACTAAGACAATCTCTGAGAAGTTACCAACATTAAAAAGATAGGATACAATGTCTGTTCCTACCATACCAGCTCCAATTACTGATATTTTCATAATTCTTTCACCTCATTTATACTAAACCATTTTAATTATAATATATTTATTTAATAAATATAAATATATTATATTTATTATTGTTATATAATTTATAAATTATTAAATTTATAAATTTTTTAGTACTTCTTTTAATGTTTTTACAACACCATTATTTTCATTACTATGTGTGATATATTTAGCTATTTCTTTTAATTTTGGATGAGCATTTTCCATTGCATAACTATAACCACTATTTTCTAGCATTTCTAAATCGTTTAAATAATCTCCAAAAGCCATAGTTTCATCTTTTGTTATATTATACTTTTTTTGTACTTTTTGTATAGCTACTCCTTTATTTCCATTAAGAGTCATTATATCAAGCCAATGTTTTGCAGATACAACTACTTTATATTTATCTTCAAATTTTTTAAAGTAAGGATAAACATTATGTTCAGAACCTTTAAAGTCATAAATTGCAACTTTTAAAATATCATCATTAATCTTTTCTAAATCTTTTATAATTTTATATTGGGCATAATATTTTCCTACTTCATTTAAAAAAGGTTTATAATCATCTTCTACATATGCTGATTTTTTACCACAAAGAACAATATAACAGTCGTCAATTTCTCTAACTAATTTAATAAATTCTGGTATTATTTTTTTATTTAAACTATTTGAAAAAATTTCTTTTTCTTGATGTATAACATAGTTTCCATTTTCTGCAATAAAAAGTATATCATCTTTATGTTTATAAAACTTTTCTAGTAAATTATAATATTGCCTTCCGCTTGCTACACAAAAAAGGATATTTTTGTTTTTTATTTCTTCTAAAACTTCCCAAAAGTCTTTGCTAATTTCATGATTATTATTTAATAAAGTACCATCCATATCAGTAGCTATAAGTTTTATCATAAAATCTCCTCTCTCTAAATTATTATTTTATAAAATATTTTATCATAAAAATAAAAAAGTAGGAATAACATTCCTACTAAAATTTGCTAAATTTTAATCATTAACAATTTTAAAAAGCATTTCTCTAATTTCAATATCTACATTAATAAAATTAATTTTATTTTTTATAATATCAAAATTATACTCTTTTATTATTTTTCCTATTGTAGAATTTAAAAAATCATATGTGATATTAGGAATAAATTTAAAATCTACTATAATTTTCATGCCTTTATCTAAATCCGATTTTATCTCTTTGTACAATATATCGGGATCTTTATTAATAAAATCTTTTATTTCTATAATCATTTCACTCAACCCCTTAAAAGATATTTCTGTAATTTATTATACAAAGAAAAATAAAATTTCCTTTTAAAAACATAAAAAATCTTATTAAATTATTTCAATAAATAGAGGACAGTGGTCAGAACCTTCAATCTCAGTTAAAATATCAGTTGATTTAATATTATTAATAAAATCTTTATTACAAGTAAAATAATCTATTCTCCAACCAACATTATTTTCTCTAGCTCTAGCTCTATAACTCCACCATGAATATTTAATTGTATTAGGATAAAAATGTCTAAAAATATCAATATATCCATTTGATAAATATTTTGTCATCCATTCTCTTTCTGCTGGTAAATAACCGGGATTTTCTTCGTTTTGTTTTGGTCTTGCTAGATCGATTTCTTTATGAGCTATATTATAATCTCCACAAATAAGAATATTTTTACCTTTTTTTACTAAATTGTTTGCATAATCTAGAATAGCATCACAAAAAGCTATTTTATAATCTATTCTTTTACCTTTTTCTTGACTATTTGGGAAATATGCATTTAATAAAATAAAATTATTAAATTCGGCAATAATAACCCTACCTTCATTATCAAATTCTTCAATTCCTAAGTTATAAATATTATTAGGTTTAATTTTCGTATAAATAGCAACTCCGCTATATCCTTTTTTTTCAGCAGACATAAAATATGATTTGTATTCGCCAATATTTAATAATTTATCACTAAGTTGTTCTTCTTGAGCTTTAGTTTCTTGTATACAAATTATATCTGGATTTTCTTTTTGTAACCATTCAATAAATCCTTTTCTTTCGGCAGCTCTTATTCCATTTACATTCCAAGAATAAATTTTCATATATTAAATAGCTCCTTTTTTTAAAAATCTTTTAAGTTTTGCTATTACCATATTTATAGCAACTTTATTTTGTCCTCCTCTAGGGATAATAACATCAGCATACCTTTTGCTAGGATCACAAAATTCTAAAAACATTGGTTTTACTGTAGATAAATATTGTTTTTTTACTGAATCAAATGTTCTACCTCTTTCATTTATATCTCTTTCTATTCTTCGAAGAAGCATTTCATCAGCATCAGTATCAACAAATATTTTTGTATCAAAAAGTTTTCTTATTTCAGGTACTGCAAGGACTAAAATTCCTTCTACTATAATTACTTTTGCAGGTTCTACCACTTCATATTCTTCTTTTCTAGCATGGTTGGTAAAGTCATAAATAGGTTTTTTAATACTTTTTCCATTAGCCAAGTCTAGAAGATGCTGTTTTAATAGTTCAAATTCAATAGAATTTGGATGGTCATAGTTTAATTTACTTCTTTCATCAAAACTCATATCAGGATTATCTCTATAATAAGAATCTTGAGATATTAAAACTACATCACTTGGGCTAAAAGCACTTACTAAATTTTGTGCTACTGTAGTCTTACCAGAACCACTTCCGCCAGCTATACCTACAAATAAGCAATTTTTATTCATTTAATAATCCTCCTAAAAATTTAAATATCTTTATTATTATATAATAATAACCATTAAATATCAAGAAATTATAATATACGAGTAATTGATAATAAAATTTTAAAATTTATACAAATAAAATTTGTTAAAAAAAGGAAATTAATACTTAATAAAGAATAAATTATAAAAAAGGTAAAAATTCTAAGAATAAAGATAAGAAAGGATGAAAAAATGAAAAAATGTCCAATATGCAGTTTTGATGTAGATGAAAATTTAACAAAATACAAGTTGAAAAAAGAAAATGAAATAGTTTATTTTTGTGGACCAAAATGTATGGAAGAATATCAAGGAATTAAAGAAGAAAAAAAAGATTTTACTAAAATATTTGAGAGCTCTAAAGTATTAGCAATAGTAGGGCTATCACCAAATGAAGCTAGAACAAGTTATCAAGTAGCTGCAAAACTCAAAGGATTTGGTTATGAAATAATTCCAGTTTATCCAAAGGCCGAAATTATACTAGGAGAAAAAGTATACAAGTCGATATTAGATATAGAAAAAGAGATAGATACAGCTATATTTTTTATTAATTCAAAACTGGTGTATCCTTTAGTAAAAGAAGCAATAGAAAAAAAAGTAAAAACTATTTGGTTACAAGAAGGAGTTATAAGTAAAGAATCTAAAAAAATGGCTTTTCATAATAATATAAATTTTGTAATGGATAGATGTTTTTACAAAGAACACATTAATTATATTAATAATAAAAATAATTTTAATTAATTAAAGCTTTACTTTTAAATGAAAATATAGTATAATAATTAAATTGGATAAAAAAATTAAAAAGTGAAAATAGGAGTTGAAAAGTAATTTATGAATTTTAATGAATTTAATATCAAAGAGGAGATAAAAAGAGCTATATCAGACTTAGGATATATTGAACCAACAGAAATACAAGAAAAAGCTATTCCTTTATTATTGGAAGGTTCTGATATAATAGGCCAATCTCAAACAGGAACTGGAAAGACAGCAGCATTTGCTATTCCAGCGCTTAATAAAGTTGATATAAGTATAAAAGCACCACAAATAATAATAGTATGCCCAACAAGAGAACTTGCTGTACAAGTGTCAAATGAATTTGAAAAATTATCAAAATATATAAGAGGACTAAATGTATTATCTATATATGGCGGAACATCAATAGAAAGACAAATTAAAGCATTAAAAAGAGGTGTACAAATAATAGTAGGAACACCTGGTAGAATAATGGATCATTTAAGAAGAAGAACATTAAAAGTAGATAATATTAATACTGTGATTTTAGATGAAGCAGATGAAATGCTAAAAATGGGATTTAGAGAAGATATAGAAACTATATTAGAGGATGTAAATGAAAATAGACAAACAGTACTTTTTTCAGCTACAATGCCACAAGTTATAATGAATATAGCAAAAAAATATCAAAACAATCCTAAAATAGTAAAAATAACACAAAAAACTGTTACAAGTGATACGATAAAACAACATTATTATTTAATAAATGAAAGAGATAAAAATGAAGCTGTAAATAGACTTGTACACTATTATAATCCAGAAAAATCAATTATATTTTGTAATACTAAAAATAAAGTAGATGATATTACAGAGCAATTACAAAAATTAGGTCTTCAATGTGAAAAAATCCATGGTGATTTAAAACAAGAAGCTAGAATGAGAGTACTTCAAAGATTTAATAAAGGAGATTTACAAGTTATAATTGCAACAGATGTAGCAGCTAGAGGGCTAGATATTCAAAATGTTGAACTTGTAATAAATTATGATCTTCCTGATAAAGAAGAGTATTATGTACATAGAATAGGTAGAAGTGGAAGAGCTGGGAAAAAAGGACATTCAATTACATTAACTACACCAAGAGAAAAAAGAAAACTAATAAATATAGAAAAATATATAAATAAAGAAATTACAAAAAAACTTATACCTTCTAAAGAAGATTTAAAATTAAAACAAATGGAGAATTTTTTATTTACAATAGAAGAAAATATAGAAAAATCAAATGATTTAGACATATACTTTGAAATATTACATAATTTATTTGATAGAGGTTATGAAATAAACGAAGTTGCTGCAGTTCTTCTTAAAATGAATACAGAGTTTTATGAAGATGAAAAATCAAAAGATGATATAAATTATAAAGAAAATAAAAAAAATAGAGATGGTAGAAATAGTAGAGATAGAAAAGGTTCAAATAAAGATACAACTAGAATGTATTTAAATGCAGGAAGAAAAGATAAAATTACTAAAAAAGATGTTTTGGGTGCAATATTAAATGAATGTAATCTTAAATCTCAAGATGTAGGAGATATTGATATATTAGATAAATTTTCATTTGTAGAAATAAGAAAATCAAAAGCAGATAAAGTATTAAAAATACTAAATGATAATAAACAAATAAAAGGTAGAAAAATTTCTATTGAAAAAGCAAAAAAAAGATAAATTAAAAAATGAGCCTTAGGCTCATTTTTTAATAACTGTATTCATCATCAAAATGTTTTTTATGTTTTATTTCTTCAAAATTATAAAAATCTTCATTTATTAATAATTGATAGATAGATTCTTTTTTTTGTAAAATTGCTAGTTTTTTGGGTGTAACTCTGTTATTATTTTCAATATTAGGGTTGGCATTATAGTCTAATAATAATGAAACTATCTCGTAATCCCCTAATTCAACAGCTAAATGCATAGGTGTATCGCCATTTAGATTTTTACAGTTAATATCATCAATATATTGAACTAGCAAATCGATAATATCATAATTACCTAATCTTACTGCTTCATGAAGAGCAGTATTTCCAGCTGAATTTCTTTTAGAAAAATCAAATTTAAAAATATTTTCTTGTATATTTAAGAGCTCTTCATTTTGAATCAAATTAAAAATATCCATTTTTTATTAAAACCTCCAAAATTATAATTAAATAATCTTTAATCTAAATCTAAGTATAAATTAAAATTTTTTATCTATAGATTACCTCCTTTTAATTAAAGCGATTACCCTATAAAGGATATTATTCTATTTTTTCTTTTTAGTCAATAATATTTTAAAAAAATAAAAAAAAATTTAAACTTCACATTTTTTTCAAAATTAAGGATTATTATAAGAGCATAGAAAAGAAATAAAAAAATATTAGGAAGGTGATTTAAAATGAAAAAAAGAATATTGTTAGTTGGGTTAATGGTATCAAGTTTAGCATTTGCAAATGGATTTAATAATAATGGAAAAAACCAAGAAGGAATAATGAAAAATGGAAATGGAAGAGGAATGTTTTTAAATTTAACTGATGAACAACTACAAAAAATAAAAGAATTAAAAGAAGCAGATTATAAGGAGCATAAAGATGAACTATATCAAATAGAAAAAAATAATATTGCTATTGAGAGATTATTAAATAGTGAGACAATTGATGATACAAAATTAAAAGAATTGATTACAGCAAATGAAGAATTAAAAGAAACATTAAGATTGGATAGTTTTAAGGTTAGAGAAGAAATAGAAGATATAACAGGGCGTGAAACAAATAAAATAGCTAGAAAAAATCATGGAATGAAAGGTCAGATGAATTTTAGAGAAGATAATCTTCAAAATAATAGAGAAATAATAGGAAAAAATCAAAAAAGAGGAAATCAAAAAGGACAAGGGATTAATAGACCAATAGGAAGAGAAGATAACAAAAATCAAAAAAATAATATTTTAGATGAAGAAATAAAAGATTTATTACTTGATGTAAGAGAAAAAATGTTAGATATAGATAATGAGCTTAGTAATGATAATGTTAACTGGGAAAAAGTAAAAACATTAAATAGTGAATTAACTCCTCTTTTAACAGAATTAGAATATAAAAAAATTATAAATAGAAAAGAGAGAAAAAGTTATATAAAAGGTCAAAATCAAAAAAGAGGAAATTTTAGAGGATTTAAACAAAATAGATAGTATATAATAAAGTTGTGAACATCTTATAATAAAAAATGCCTGGTTTTTAACCGGGCATTTTTAAATAGTTACACTTTTATTAAAATAAATAGTTCTTAATTTTTCAAGGGCTCTTTTTTCTATTTGTCTTACTCCTTCTTTTGTTATACCAAATTGCTCACTAATCTTTTTTAACGTTTCTTCTTTAAAATATCGTAATTTAATTATTTCAGCTTCTTTATCAGTAAGTTTTGATAACATATCAGAGATTTGATCTAAAATCTCGATTTTATTAAAGATATTACTGCTTTTTATATCTTCTATAGCAGTTTCAAATTTTGAATTAAAAAAGTCATTAATATTTTGTTCAAGTGATAAAAAAGAGTATTCATGATAACTTAATAATGATTTAACTTTATCTAGTGAAAGTGAAAGTTTTTCAGAAATATGTTCTAAAGATAAATTATTTTGATATTCTTCTTGTAATTTTTTTATTTTTTTAGATAATAATATTAAATTTTGGGGTAATCTTATTTGTTTTGAAGTTGTATTAATAGCATTATTTATATAATGATTAATCCAAGGATATACATAAGTAGAAAAACGAATATTTTTTTTGATATCAAATTTTTCAATAGCATGCATCACTCCAATTATTCCTTCTTGAACTAAATCTTCTAGATCTAAACCATATTTTTTGTTATTATGTGCTATTTTTAATACCATATTTAAAGAATGTTTTATAATATCTTCTTTTGCAGAATAATCACCATTTTTATATTTATTAAAAAGTTCAATTTCTTTATCTTTAGTGAAAACATTGTCTATTTTAAAATTAAAAATATTCATAATTAACCTCCTTTGATTTTAGAGAAATTAATATTTTAAATCTATTAAATTATAGCACACTTCATTATAAAAAAACAGGTGTTTTTTTATAATGAAGTGAAAAGTCTTTATTTTATTATAATATAAAAACAATAAATTTTGTGAGATAATTAATTAATTGTATTTTTTTAGGAAATATAGTATTATATTTATAATTGCAAAAAAAGAAAGATGGAGGTAAAAGTAATGATAATTGAGCCAAAATACAAAGGAGGCATACTTCTTACAGCTCATCCAGAAGGGTGTAAAAAATTAGTTGAAAAGCAAATAAAATATGTAAAAAATAATAAATCATATAATGGAGCAAAAAAAGCATTAATAATAGGTGCGTCATCAGGATATGGACTTGCTACAAGAATTTCCCTTGCATTTGGAGGAAGCAAAACAGATACAATAGGTATATCTTATGAAAATGGACCACGAGGAAAAAGAACTGGGACTGCAGGATGGTACAATAATATATTTTTTAAAGAAGCTGCAGAAAAAGAAGGATTAAAAGCAAAAAATTTTGTTGGAGATGCTTTTTCGCTTGAAATGAAAGATGAAGTAATAAAATATATAAAAGAAGAATTTGGAAAAGTAGATTTAGTAATATATAGTTTAGCTTCTGGAAGAAGAAAAGATCCAATTGATGGAGAAACTTATATATCAGCATTAAAAAGTACAACAGGAGATATAGTAGGACCTACAGTAGATTTGAAAAATGATACATTAATACAGCAAACAATGGAGAATGCTACCGAAGAAGATATAAAAGCTACTGTAAAAGTAATGGGAGGAGAAGACTGGGAATTATGGATAAAAGCTCTTTTAGAAGCAGATGTATTGGAAAAAGGAGCTAGAACTTTTGCATATACTTACATTGGCCCAAAAATAACATATGGAATATATAAAGATGGTACTATTGGAGCAGCAAAACGGCATTTAGAAAAAACAGCAAAAGAATTAAATAAAATATTAAAGGAGAAATTATCAGGAGAAGCTGCTGTTAGTTCAAATAAAGCTCTTGTTACAAAAGCTAGTGCATACATACCGATATTTCCAGTATATGCAACACTTTTATTTAAAGTAATGAAAGAAAAAGGGACTCATGAAGGTTGTATAGAACAAACACATAGATTATTTTTAGATATGATATATGGTGATAATCCAATAATAGATAAAGAAGGAAGATATAGACCGGATAATTTAGAAATGGAAGAAGATGTACAAGATAAAGTAAATGAATTATGGAAGCAAATTAATGAAAATAATTTTAAAGAGATATCAGATTATGCGGGGTTTAAAAAAGATTTTTTACAATTGGGTGGATTTGAAGTAGAAGGAATAGATTATTCGAAAGATATAGATTTGGAAACATATGCAAAATTAATTCCATAAAATAAAAAAAATAGCTCTTTAGAGCTATTTTTTTTATTTTAATGGTTTACTTGAAAAAAAACTTCAAAAAATATGTTTTTAATTTAAAAAAATGTGTTTATTTTATTGACAAAAAAAATTGTTTATAGTATAATCAATAATGAAATAAAAAATGGAAACGTTTCTTTGATTTTGTATGTGGATTTTTATTTGAAAATTTCCAAAATTATTTTAAAATATAAAATTTACTATTAGTTTAAGGAGATAAATTATGAGTAAAATTGTTAAATTAAAAGATGTAGCTAAATTAGCTGGAGTAGGAATAGGAACTGCTTCTCGAGTTTTGAATGAACATCCAAATGTAAAAGATTCAACAAGAAGAAAAGTTTTAGATGCTATGAGAGAATTAAATTATACACCGAATAATATTGCTAGAAGCTTAAAAAGTAAAAGTACAAGAACAATAGGAGTGATATTAATTGAATTATCTAGTGCTTTTTATTCAGATATAGTAGAAGGAATAGAGGATACAGCAAATGAATATGGTTATAGCATTTTTTTGAATAATACAAGAAAATATGAAGATAGAATATTAGAATCTATCCAAATGATGTGTGAAAAAAAAGTAGATGGTATAATATATTTAGGAGGGACACTAACAGAAGAGATACAAAATAAACTTTTAGATGCTAATATACCAGTAGTACTTATTTCTACAGGAACAAATTTTAAAAGAAAAGATACAACAGAAGTATTTTCAAGTATAAATATTGATAATGAAACAGCTGCTTTTGAAGCAGTAACTTATCTTTGTGAATTAAAACATAAAAAAATAGCGATGCTTACTATAAATAAAGATGATAAAAATTCTGCAATGCCAAGAATAAAAGGGTATAGAAGGGCTTTAGAAAAAAATGGAATAGAATTTAATGATGATTTGGTTTTTGAGTGTGAACAAAGTTATCAAAGTGGATATGAAACCATGCAAAAAATATTAAAACTTGAAGAGAGACCAACAGCAATATTTAGTTACTCGGATTTAATAGCGCTTGGAGCATCTCGAGCTATATTACAAAGTGGACTTAGAATACCAGAGGATATATCAATTGTAGGATTTGATGATATAGAAACTACAAAATATTTTTATCCAGCAATAACAACAATGAGACAACCTAGATATGTAATGGGTTCTAGAGGAATGGAGCTTTTAATAAGAGAAATAAATGATAAAGAAGGGTTTAAACAGCATGTAATATTACCTGTAACACTTCAGATAAGAGAATCAACATCTCAAAAAATAAAAGATCTGATTTGAATTTCAAATCAGATCTTTTATTTTTGACAATTATTATAAAGATAAAACAAATCCTCCGCCTATTTCAATACTTAAATCTTCTGTAATAGGACTTTCAGTTATTTCATTAGAATGCCACTCTATTTTATTAAAGGATTTTATAGTAAAAGTTCTACTTATTTGATAATCTAAATCAAATCCAAAACCAAATTTATATCCTGAAGTTTGAGCAGAATAAGCAGTAACATCAGTGTCTTTAGCTGCTTCACTACTTGTTACACCATAGTAATAATTGATATAGTCTCTATTCATAAAAGTATATAAAACCTTTGGTTTTAAGATAATACTTTGAGTATAAGGTATTGTTCTAATAGCTTCTATATATGTTTTAAAACCATTACTTTTTCCCACAAAATCACGAGTAAGTCTGAGATTAAATTCTATATTATTATCAGTAATAGGTGTAAATGTTATACCAAAACCGCCATGAATTTCATTATCTCTATTGTTCATTATA
Source organism: Hypnocyclicus thermotrophus (assembly GCF_004365575.1). NCBI lineage: Bacteria > Fusobacteriati > Fusobacteriota > Fusobacteriia > Fusobacteriales > Fusobacteriaceae > Hypnocyclicus > Hypnocyclicus thermotrophus. The sequence continues at coordinate 75,660 of NZ_SOBG01000001.1, read as the reverse complement.
ATATTATATGGTGAAGGTAATTTACTCGCATCATATGATGCCATATTGTATTCTCCTACAAGGGATACTTTTATTTCTTCATTTTGAATTATATAAATTCCGGCTACTGTTTTATCTAAATAAAATTGTTTATATTTTATATCAAATAAAGGCATAAATTCAAATTTAGCCATCTCTTTATATTCTCTTTTTCCTGTGGTTAAAGCAATTCCTATTTGAAATCTATCAGTAGTAGCAGTAGCACTAGATTGTGTGTTATTTTGTATATCAAATTCATCTAATGCAAGAGTTTCTTGATTATCTTGTACTGTTAAATTATTATTATTACTTTCTCCAAAAAGATAAACATCTCCTGTAGAAAGATTTTCAACAGCAGAGAACGCTAAATTAGAATAAAGCATTATAGCTGAAAATATAAGTAATATTTTTTTCATTACTATCCTCCTTAAAATGTAAATATATTTCATAGCTTTATTATATAGAATAAACCAAAAAAAAGCAATTATATTCACTAATTATTTTCGATAAATATATAAAAAAACTTTAGTAATCAGATGTATAAATATGATTATATATAAAATATATTATTTAGATTTAAATAATATATTTGAAAAAAGCTATAAAAATTATATAATTTTTGTATATTCTAGTGTGAAAGGTGATGATTTTATTATGAAAAAAGGTAAGATTAATTTAGGAGTAGCTATTTTAATAGCAATGATTTTAGGAATTATTGTAGGAGCAGTAATGGGACCAAAAGCGACAATTTTTGCTCCATTAGGACACGTTTTTATTTCGCTAATTAAAATGCTTGTAATACCTTTAGTTACAGTATCTATAATTTTAGGTGCATCGTCATTAGGCGGAACTAAATCAGCGGGTAAAATTGGGATTGGAACATTTGTTTATTATTTAGGAACTACAGCAGTAGCTGTAACATTAGGACTTATAATGGGAGGAATATTTAAACCAGGACTTGGACTAAGTGAAGCAGCATTACCAAAAGAATTTTTAGATATGGCAGGAAGTTTAGCTGATAAAGGAGAAATAGCAGGATTTTGGGATACATTAATAGGAATTATACCAACTAATCCTATAAATTCTTTAGTAACAGGAAATATTTTACAAATATTATTTTTTAGTTTATTTTTAGGAATAGGGCTTTCAGCAATATCAAAAGAGAAAAGAGAACCAGTTTTAACTGTACTTACAGGATTAAATGAAGCAATGATATGGATGATAATGAAAGTTATGATAATTGCTCCAATTGGTGTATTTGGACTTATGGCTGATGCGGTAGGAACATTTGGATATGATATATTAGCTCTTGTAGTAAAATTATTACTAGTATATACAATAACTTTATTAATACAAACATTTGGAGTATATCCAACATTAGTAAAAACATTTTCAAAAAAATCACCAATAAATTTTATAAAAAAGATATCAAAAGCACAAATAGTTGCGTTATCAACATCATCTTCGATGGCAACATTACCTGTTACTTTTGAAGTATGTGAAGAAGATTTAGAAGTGTCAAATGAAACAACATCTTTTGTATTACCATTAGGTGCTACTATAAATATGGATGGAAATGCAATTTATTATGCACTTGTAGCTATGTTTTTTGCACAAATGTATGGGATAACATTAGGGTTTCCTCAATATATAGCAATAATAATAACAGCTACAATAGGTTCAATAGGACAAGCAGGAGTTCCGGGACCTTCTTTACTTGTAGTAGCAGTATTATTATCTGCAGGACTTCCAATACAAGCTTTACCATTATTGTTTGGAGTTGATAGAGTATTTGATATGATGAGAACAGCAGTAAATATAACTGGTGATGCATCTTGTGCAGTAATAATGGATGAAATAAAATAAAGTTTTGGCTGGCTTTGCCAGCCATTTCTAAAATTAAGGGGGATTATGTTACTATGAAAGGAAGAAGTTTTTTAACACTTTTAGATTATACAAAAGAAGAAATTTTTTATCTTATTGAATTAGCTAAAAAATTAAAAACAGACAAAAAAAATGGAAAAGAAGAAAAATATTTGAAGAATAAGAATATTGTACTTTTATTTGAAAAAGACTCTACAAGAACAAGATGTGCTTTTGAAGTAGGAGCATATGATCAAGGAGCAAATGTTACTTATATTGGTTCTAGTGGTTCTCAAATAGGGAAAAAAGAATCAATAAAAGATACAGCTAGAGTATTGGGAAGAATGTATGATGGTATAGAATATAGGGGGTATACTCAAGAAATAGTAGAAACATTGGCTGAATATTCAAAGGTTCCTGTGTGGAATGGACTTACTACAGAATTTCATCCTACACAAGTATTGGCTGATTTACTTACAATAAAAGAACATTTTGGTAAATTAGAAGGATTGAATTTTACATATTTTGGAGATGGAAGAAATAATATGGCGAATTCATTGATGATTGGTTGTGCTAAAGTAGGAATTAACTTTAGATTAGCAGCACCAAGAGAATTATGGCCAGAAGAAAAATTAATTAATGAAGTAAAAGATTTAGCTAAAACAAGTAGTATACAATTAACTGAAAATATAGAGGAAGCTACAAAAGAATCTAATATAATTTATACAGATGTATGGGTATCAATGGGAGAGCCAGAAGAGGTCTGGGATAAAAGAATAAAACTTCTTAAACCATATCAAGTAAATAAAAAAATAATGGATATGGCAAATAAAAATGCTATATTTTTACATTGTTTACCGTCTTTTCATGATTTAAATACAAAAATTGGGCAGAAAATATACAATAAATATGGATTAGAATGTATGGAAGTAACAGATGAAGTATTTGAATCAGAAAAATCACTTGTTTTTGATGAAGCAGAAAATAGAGTACATACAATAAAAGCGGTGATGGTTGCTACATTGCATGGTAAAATAAAATTATAGTTTTTTATATTTTAAAGACTTTATTTCATGAAAGAGATAGAGTCTTTTTTGTTTTTTATATAAAATAATTAAAAAAAATTTATAAATTTGTTATAATTTAATAAATTTAAAAAAGAGTATAATAAAAATATGTGGAGGAATAAGTTGAAAGAGATTTTAAAACATGAAAATGAAGTATTAATTGACTTGCTTAATATAGAAGGAATGAAAATAATTCAAAGAAATGATTATTTAAATTTTTCTTTAGATTCAGTAGTGATATCACATTTTTTAACAATAAATAGAGGTGTTAAAAAAATATTAGATTTAGGTACAGGTAATGGAGTGATACCACTTCTTTTATCAAGAAGATGCACTGCTAAAATATATGGATTAGAATTGCAAGAAACATCAGTTGATTTAGCAAAAAGAAATATTTTGTTAAATCAACTGGATAAAAGAATAGAGATAATACATGGTGATATAAAAAAATGGAATGATTTTTTTGAATATCAAAGTTTTGATGCGGTTATTAGTAATCCACCATTTTTTAAATTTGATGGAAATAAAAAACAATTAAATAACTTAGATCAATTAACATTAGCTAGACATGAAATAAGTATAACATTAGAAGAAATAGTGAAGGCTGCTTCGAATATATTGAGAGAAAGAGGATATTTTGCTATGGTTCATAGGGCTGATAGATTAGAAGAAATTTTAGAAATATTTTCAAAATATAAATTAACTCCAAAACGACTTAGATTTTGTCATTCAAAATTGGAGAGAGAATCTAAAATAATTGTTATTGAAGGTATGAAAAATGCAGAAAAAGGATTAAAAATACTACCACCACTTATAACACATGAGGGGAGAGATTATTCAAAAGAAATAAAAGAATTATTCAAATAAATCAAGAGATTAAAATTTACTCTTGATTTATTATTATATATTTTTTATTATAGTTTTTAGATATAATTTCTATTTTTTTTAGTAAATCATTTAAATAATTTTCTACTTTTTTTGGATTTCTATCTATCTCATATTGATAAAAGTCCATTATTTCATAAAAATATATGATGTTTTCTTGTTTTATTTTTTCAAAAAGTTCATTTAAAATAATTTCATAATTTTTTTCAGCAATTTTATTATTTTCAATTTTTGATATATCCTTTGAAATAGATAGAAAATAAATAAGTTCTAAATCATCTAAGTATTTTAAAAAGGGAAGATTATTTAGATATTTATTTAAATAATTATACTTCATGTTAATCACCTTCTTACTTGGTATTACTTATTTATAGTATTATACTTGATTTAATAAGTATAAAACAATAGAAAGTAATTACTATATAATGATATATATAATATATTATTATGATAAACTGTATAGATAGTTATAATAATATAGTATTTTTTTATTTTTAGTATTGAAAAAATGAACAAAATAGAGTATAGTCTTATTAAAGAAATAGTAGGAGGGTGATAAAAATGATGATAGATATTATAGAAGAATTTAGACATAGAAAAGAAAAAAATGAAACTTTAAGTGATATTTTAAACCTTTTTATTAGTGATTGTAGTTTAATAAAAGAGTTTAAAAATAGAAAAGAGTCAAATAATACTAATTTTAATGATTATTTATATTACTAAAATAAAAAGCTGGTTTCTTATCTTAGAAACCAGCTTTTTATTTTGAAATATATTATAGATTTTTTTTAATTTTCTCTAATATTTTTTTTCTATCAATTTCATTATTTACTATATCTAAATTATCAACATTTATTATAAGTAGTTTACTTTTATTATAATTTTTGAAATAGTTTCTATAATGAATATTTAATTTTTCCCAGTAATCTCTAGGCATTAAAAGTTCAAAATCTCTTCCTCTTTGTTTTATTCTATTTATTGCATTATCAGTAGAAATTTCTAAATATATAGTAAGTTCTGGTAAAGTTATATGAGATAATAAATTTTCACTAACTTCTTTGTATAATTCTAATTCCTCTTTAAGCATATCTCCATCTTCAGTTAAAATATTTGCAAAAATAATATCGCAAAATATAGATCTATCAAAAACACCGTTTGTTTTCATAGCATCATTAACCATTTTAAGTCTTTTATTTAAAAGAAATATTTGAAGAGGAAAACTATATTTTTTTTTGTTATGATAAAATTTGTCTAAAATTGGATTTTCAAATACAGGTTCTTTATATAATGGAATATTTAACTCATCTGCTAAAATTTTTGCCAATGTACTCTTACCTGCTCCAACAACACCATCAATAAAAATCATAAGAACGTTCCTTTCTAGATAAAATTCTATCATATTATAGCATAAAACTAAAAATAATAAAAAATAATTTGCAATTTTTATAAAAAATAGGTTAAACTTTTATTAAGTTAAGATATGGAGGGAAAAATGGAAGAGATAATAGAAGTACTTAATTTATCAGGTATATATTTTATAACTACAGATTTTGAATGGAATATTTTAGAAATAAGTAAAGAATTTTTAAAAAAATTGAATTATTCTTCTAAAGATATATTGACATTAAAAATAATTGATTTAATAACAGAAGAATATAAAGAAACTATAACAATGTTTTTATTAAATTATAAAGGTGAACCTATGAAACATAATATTAACTGGAATTTTCATACAAAATATAATTATATAAATAGCTGTAAAGTAACTTCTATGAAATATAATGAAAAAATAATATTTCTATTAACTGAAGAAAATATTCATAATAAAATAACTAATAATAGTCTTAATATGCTTACAGGAGAAAAAAGTATTAATTTTTTTATTGAAGAGATAGAGAAGGATTTATATATAGATAAAGATATAAAATTTTCAATATTAAGTATTAATATTGAAAATTTTAATAGAATAATTGAAAAATATGGATTTGAAAAAAAAGATTATATTATAGATTTATTTTTGAAAAAAATTAGAAAAATAATACCTATAGATAATGTTATAGCAACAACAGAAACTAATCAAATATATATATATTTGAAAAGAGTTAATACTAAACTTATAGTATTACATTATATAAATTCTATATTAGAAGAGAGTAAAAAAATAATATTTTTTGGAAATAAAATAGAGTTTATATTAAAAATGGGAGTTTCAATGTATCCAGATAATGGAAGCGATATAAAAGTTCTTATTGATAAATCTAATTTAGCAGCTACGTATCCAAATACAATAAATTATTATTTTTACAAAGATTAATAAGTAAAATTTTTTTAATTGAAAACCGCTTATTTTAAAGATATAAATAAGAGGTTTTTTTATTTTGATAAAAAAAGTTCTTGATTTTTTTTAAAAAATGTAGTATTAATATTAATAGATTACAAAATGTATTTATGTAGTGCAGTAAAATTTTTTTAGAGTTAATTGGAAACGTTACCAAATATAAGGAGGAGATTATGAAAAAAAAATTATTAACAGGTATTTTGGCAACAACATTATTAGCAGGACTAGCAACAGAAGCAAATGCAGGATTATTTAAGAAAAAGGCTAAAGCTTCAAACGAATCACAAGAAATCGTAGTATGGGAACAAATGGAACCAACAGGACTTGAAGTATTTACTGAAATTGTAAATGACTTTATGGCTCAAAATCCAAACATTAAAGTAACAGTTACACATTATCCAAATGAAGAATTAAGAACGAACTTTCAAAATGCTAGTTTAGCAGGGCAAGGACCTGATATTGTTTATGGTCCAAATGATAATATAGGATTATTTATAGTATCTGATTTAATTAAACCTGTAGATGAAGTAGTAAGCAATGAATTTTTATCTAAAATTGAAAAAAATTCTCTAGAAGCAGGAAAAATTAATGGTAAATATTATCAAATACCAGATATGAATGGAAATCAAATAGCACTACTTTATAATAAAGCAATGGTAAAAGAAGCTCCAAAAACTTGGGATGAATTTTATAGTATAGCTAAAAAATATCAAAAAGTAGATGAGTTAAATCCAGAAAATTCAACTTATGGATTATTATATAATGAAAAAGAACCATATTGGTTTATAGGATGGTATCAAGGTTACGGTGGAAGAGTAATGGATGAAAATTATAATCCTACATTAAATAATGAAGCAATGGTAAAAGCTCTTCAATTTGCATATGATATAAGAAATAAATATGGTCTTGGAGAAGCAGGAATGGATTATGATATGTCTTCTCAATTATTTAAACAAGGGAAAGCAGCATTCTTATTAAATGGTGCATGGTCATGGCAAGAATATATAAATGCAGGAATCGATTTAGGAATAGCTCCTATGTCAACTTTACCAAATGGTGGTGGAAATGCAACATTCTATTCAGCTACTAAAGGATTTTCAATTTCTTCATCTGTTGAAGAAGATAAATATAAAGCGATAGCAACATTCTTTGATTTTGTATTATCACCTGAAAATAATGCTAAATATGCAAAAGCTCAATCACAAGCACCGTCTGTATTAGCGGCTAGAGAATTACCTGAAATTAAAAATGATCCATTACAAAGAGCATCTATAGCTACAATTGAAAAAACAACTCCAATGCCAATAGTTGCAGAAATGAGAGCAATATGGGATGCTATGAGACCAAATTTAGAAGCAGTTATAAATGGAAGTCTTACTCCAGCTGAAGCAGCAGCAAAAATGCAAGAAGATGCAGAATACGGTATAAGAACAATAAGAGGGGAATAATAAGCTTTGAAATATAGAAATAGAGAGAAAAGGTTTAGAGAGAGTAGATAGCAGCAAAACAAAGAGGCTTAAAGCCTCTTTGTTTTTAAAAACATTTAAAAAAAAAGGTTAAAAGAATATATTAAGAAAGAAAGAATAGGAAAGAGAGGAAGAAATGAAGAATAAGGAAACAGCAAATCAATTACTTATGAAAAAAAGTACACCCTATTACTTTATAGCACCGGCACTTACAATTTTAGCACTTATGGTTTTTTATCCTTTATTATATGGATTTTGGTTATCACTTACAAATATGAGTTTAAAAACATTTAGACATCCTCAATTTATAGGATTTGATAATTATGTAAGAGTATTTACTGATCCTAGATTAGTAAAAACATTAATTCGTACAATAATATGGACAGTGGTAAATGTATTTTTTCATGTTACAATAGGGCTTTGGCTAGCAGTATTATTAAATAGAAAATTACCAGGGAAAGCATTTTTAAGAGTATTTTTAATAATACCTTGGGCAATGCCACAATATATAGCAGCTCTTACATGGAGAGGTATGTTTAACTTTAAATTTGGAGCAGTAAATATATTTCTAAGTAAGATAGGAATACCACCTCTTAATTGGCTTTCACAACCTTCTCTTACGTTTTTAGCAGCTATAATTACCAATATATGGCTTGGATTTCCTTTTATGATGATGGTGGCTTTAGGAGGATTACAATCGATATCAAAAAATTTATATGAAGCAGCTGAAATAGATGGTGCTACACCTTGGCAACAATTTAAAAATATTACTTTACCGTTATTAAAACCAGTAATGACTCCATCAATTGTACTTGGTACTGTATGGACATTTAATATGCTAAATGTAATAATAATAATAGCAAATGGTTTTGGTAATGAAGAAACACAAATTTTAGTAACAGATGTATATAGATTAGCCTTCCAATTCTATAGATATGGATATGCAGCAGCTTATTCTGTAGTAATATTCTTAATATTACTATTATTTGGTGTAGTATTTGTTGCAAAAAGTAATATAATTGGAGGTGATGAAAGTCATGCTTAATATGAAGGAGATAAAAAAGAAATATTTTGAAAGAACAGATAGTTGGCCTAAAATTATATTGATATATACAGTTTTGATCTTAATAGCATTTTTAACTACTTATCCATTATTGAATGTGCTTTCAGTATCCCTTAGACCTGGAGATCAACTATTTTCAATGACATTGAAACTTATACCTGATAATTGGACTTTAGAAAATTATAGAATAGCTTTATTTGAAAAAGATCTTCTTATATGGTTAAAAAATTCATTAATAATATCTTTGGTAACTGCAGCATTTGGAGTAGTATTATCAATATCAGCAGCTTATTCATTTTCGAGATTTAGATTTTGGGGACGAAAAAGCGGAATGATGATATTTTTAGTAACTCAAATGTTTCCAGCGCCTATGTTATTATTACCAATGTATATACTTTTAGTAAAATTAGGACTTATAAATCAATTTTTAGGTCTATTAATACCCTATATTGCTACAGCAGTTCCATTTTCAGTATGGAATTTAAAAGGATACTTTGATACAGTACCAAAATCATTAGAAGAAAGTGCATATATTGATGGATGCAATGTAGTACAGGCTCTTATAAAAATTGTATTACCGTTATCAACTCCAGCAATAGCAATATCATTTTTATTTTCATTTATGACAGCTTGGTCAGAGTATATAGTAGCTAGAATTATATTAACAAATAAAAAATTGCTTACTTTACCAGTAGGACTTGTAAATATGCAAGGCCAGTTTGCAACTTCATGGGGGATTTATTCGGCAGCAGCAATAATAACAAGTATTCCAGTAATAATATTGTTTGTATCATTATCTAGATATTTAGTAGGGGGATTAACTGTAGGTGGAGTAAAAGAATAATAATAACTAAATTAAAAAGTAAAGAACCGCTTAACAGGTTCTTTACTTTTTAATTAATTAGAAATTTCAAATAAAAAACTCTTAATGAATTTATTAAAACAAAGTTTATCACTAAGAGTTGAAATTTTATAAAATTATTTATTTTATAATTTTAAATCCTTTTTCTATTTTTATTATTTTATTATTTTTTAATAAATTTCCAATGGCTTTTTTAAATGATTTTTTACTTATATTAAGTATTTTTTTTATTGAATCAGGAGAGCTTTTATCAGTAAGATTTAATATTCCGTTATTATTTTCCATATATTTATAAATTATATTAGAATGTTCATCAATTTCTAAGTATGACAGTTGTCTAGGACTAAGATCTATTTTGCCATCTTCTCTTACACGAATTACTCTTACTGTAATTTCATCGCCTATTTTAAATTCGCTATATTTTGCTTCTGAGTTTGGAATAAGTCCAAAATATCTATTTTCAATGGCTACAAAAACACCGATATCTTTGTTTATTCGATATACTGTACCTGTTGTAATATCGTTTTTTTTAAGTTTAGTAGAAGGTAATAAAAATTTATATATTTTCATTGTAGCAGTTAATCTACCTTTTTTATCTTCGTATAATCCAACTAAATATTTTTTGCCTATTTCTACATCAATTTCTTGTTGATCCTTTGGAAGTAAAATATCTTTATTTAATCCCCAGTCTAAGAAAGCTCCAATGGGTGCTTTATCTACAACTTCAAGTTTTTCTATTCTACCGGCTACTACTTTTGTTTCTCTAAGTGTAGCGATAAGTCTATCTTCAGAATCTCTATATATTAGTACATTTAAAGAATCGCCTACTTTTATATCTAAATCAACAAATTCATTATTAGGCAAAAGTATGTTATCTTTTGTGTCACTGGTTCCAGCATCTAAATATGCACCTATACTTGATATATTATTTACTTTTAATTCTTGTCTATGACCTACTTTTATCATATTTACTACTCCTTCTTTTACTACATTTTTCTATATTTAGTATATATTAAATTTTTTATATTAGATTTTTTTATCTAATATTAATAATAACTATATTATTTGAGTATAACTTTGATTTTAATAAAATACTATTACAAAATATTTTACTATATTTTTTAAAATAAGTACAATATTATTTAAAAAAAATAAAAAATATGTAGGAAAATAAAAATATTGTAGAATAATAAATAAAATAAAAGAATAGGTGATAGAGATGATTACTGATAAAGAGTATTTAATATTTGCAGGGGTTTCATATAGTTATTTTGAAAAATCAGACAAAGGTAAAACATTAAGAGAATTATTTAATACAAATAAAAATAGAATTATGGATTCTAATTCGCTTTTTAGAAAGATGGATTATTTAAAAAATTCTGAATTATTAAATGATTATTTTGAAGATGTTTTAGATAAATTTATTATTTTAGATGTGATGGATAGGACGGGATACAATAAGCTTGTTAAAAATCCAACAGGATTTTATGCTATAGCATTTCAAAAAATTGAAACAAAAGAAGTGGTTATATCTTATAGAGGGAGTGAAGTATATCCTATAAGAGAAGCATATAAAGATTTTTTAAAAACAGATTTACTTATTGGAATAGCTAAAAAACCAAAACAATTTGATGAAGGATTATTATTTTATAAATTAATACTAGATAGTGTAGACTATACTAAAATAAGTATAACAGGGCACTCATTAGGTGGTGGGATAGCACAATATGTAGCTGTTATGAGTGAAGAGGTGTTAAATGATAAAGAATTTGTACCAGAAACAATTACTTTTAATGCAGTTGGGATTTTAGCAAAAGGAATGATAGATGTAGATCATTTTTTTAATTATGAGAAAGAATTAAAAAAAAATAATTTTGTTAGAATTACATTTAAAAAAGATTTATATAAAATAATTCCATTAATAAAAATGTTGATAATTAATAAAAATAAATATATAAAAAATGGTGTTGTTGAAAAATTAGTTGATAAAGAAGAATTTGATCTTAATATAACAAAAGAAGATTTGAATTTAATAAGTTTAACAATTAAAACTTTTACTTTTAATAAATATACAAATAAAGAGTTGGAAATATTATTTAAGTTTCTATTAAATAAAGAAATTGTATATTCTTTTATAAAAAAATCCTATGAATTTTTTATAAAATTTAGTGAAAATTTAAAATATAGAGAGAAGGTAAAAAATTATTTACACTCAGATGATTTTACATCAAAATATTTTCCTCATATAGGAATAAGTATTGAAATAGATAAAGAATTTAAGAGAGTTCAAAATAAAATAATATTAGATGTAATTGAATTGATGAAAAGACGTTCAATTATTATAGAAAAAAATCATATGTTAGACGTTTTTATTCCCTTTATAGATAAAAAAACTAATAATTTTCATAATAATTTAGAATATGATTACATTGCATCATTTTTTAGAAAAATTATTTTTGAAAATGGCATTAATAATAATGAAGTACTTTATCTTTATTTTTCGAGAAAAGATAAGTTAAATGAAAAAGAGATTAGTTTAGTTAAAATGAAATTTGTTGATTATATAAAAAATAGTAAAAACTTGAGATTTCAAGAGAAATTTTTAAAAGAATTAAAAAATATAACAAATAAGGACTTTATTAAATTATGGAATATATTAATAGAAAAAATGTCAATTCCATATAAATATAAAGATATATATGATTTAATTATATTTAAGAAAAAATAATAAAAAAGATTGAGGGTAGTGATAGTATGGGGAAAAAAGTAATGATAGTAGATGATTTATTTTATATAAGAGAAGAAATAAGAGAAATTTTAGAAAAAAATGGGTATGAAATAGTAACAGAAGCTAGTAATGGAAAAGAAGCAATAGACAAGGCATTTTTATTTGAACCAGATATAATTACTATGGATATGAATATGCCTAAAATAAACGGAATAGAAGCTAGTAGAAAAATAAAGAAAAGAATGCCTAATGTAAAAATTATATTAGTAAGTACAATGGCAGGATTTTCAAATATAAAAAAAATAGCAAAAGAAGTAGGGATAAATGAGTTTGTTTCAAAACCATTTGATAGTTTAAATTTAATTGAAAAAATAAAAAAATTAAATTAATTGACAAATGAAAAATATAAAGTATAATTTAATTAAAAAATCAAAAAGATGGAGGATAAGATGAATCTATTAAATAAATTATTTAAATATTTTAATCAAACAAAAAATAAAATAAAAGTTGTAGATATATCTTCACCAATAGATGGAGAGATTATAAGCTTAGAAGAAATACCAGATGAAGCGTTTGCAGCTGGAGTAATAGGTGATGGAGTTGGGATAATACCAGAGGAGAATAGTTCTATTATTTATGCTCCTTGTAATTCTGAATTATCAAGTATATTTGACACTTTACATGCTATATCTATAGAAATACAAGAATTAGAACTTATTATTCATTTTGGAATTGATACAGTAAGTTTAAAAGGAAAAGGATTTACCAAATTAAAAGAAGGAGAAAAAATAAAAAAAGGTGAAAAACTTATAAAATATGATTTGAATTATATAAAAGAAAATGCAAAATCTATATGTACACCAGTTGTAATAGCGAATATGGAAAAAGTAGATAAAATAGAGAAAAAAACGGGTAAAATAAAAGCGGGCGATCTTTTGATGAGAGTATATTTAAAATAAAAATCATGGTTAAAAACCATGATTTTTATTTATTATTTATATAAACTAAAAAATTATTATTCCTATGATTGCTGATATTAATATAATAGAAATTGGATGTATGTTTGTTTTTTTTATTAAATATAAGCAAACTAGAGTAAGTATTATTGAAATATAATTTATTTTTGAATTAATAAAATAGGTGTTTTTAGCTATAATTATACCTGCATATAATATTAATGATATAATTACAGGTCTTAGGCTCATAAAAAAACTTTTTTTATAATAATTGTTTTCGAGAGTTCTAAGTAAATTGGCTAAGGATATTATAATAATTAAAGATGGTAAAATAACCCCAAAGGTAGCAAAAATAGCCCCTGGAATACCAGCTATACTATTACCTACATACGTAGCAGAATTAACTACTATAGGGCCTGGAGTCATTTGAGATACAACAACAATATCAAGAAATTCTTTTGTGCTTAACCAACCATTTTTTACTACTTCTTTTTCAATAATTGGAAGCATCGCAAGACCACCACCAAAACTAAAACTTGATATTTTTAAAAATGTTAAAAAAAGTTTAAAATATATCATAAATAAATCCTTTCTATTTAACTATAGATATATTTCGCCCTGAATTTTTTCCTTCATAAAGAAATTTATCTATTTTTGAATATACCGAATCAAAATCATCATTTTTTTCTATTATGGTAGCGCCAATTGTGACAGTTACTTTTACTTCAAATTCTTTTTCATCTTTTTTTACTTTAAATCCTGAATTTTCTATAAGAGTTCTTATCTTATCTATTTTAAATATCAATTTATCTAAGTTATTTTCGTTTAACAGAAGCATAAATTCTTCACCACCAAATCTAGCAACTACTTCAGTAGGTTCAATATTACTAATTAAAGTATTTGAAATTATTTTTAAAATTTTATCTCCAACATCATGTCCATAAATATCATTTACTTTTTTAAATTGATCAATATCAAGTATTGCAATAGCAAATTTAATATTAGTTTTTTTATAATTTAAAAGCTTACTATCAAATTGAGCCTCAAAATATCTTCTATTTGGTATCCCAGTTAATTTATCAATCATAATTAGTTTTTTTAATTTTTTTAATATTTCTTTTTGAAATGATGCATCTGAAAAAATTTCTAAAGCTCCAATGATTTGATTGTTATTATCAAACATAGGGAAAGTACGAATATATACAGGAACTCTATGTCCATTTTTATGATGAAGATAAACTTTAGTTTCTCTATATTGATGATCTTGTAATGTTTTGTGTAGAGGACATCCATTTTTACATAATTGATTTCCAGTATTATCTACATGCATAAGTATGTTATCAAAACAGTGTTTATTTATAACTTCTTCAGCTTTATATCCAGAGATATCTTCTGCACCTTTATTCCAATAAAGTATTTTTCGATTATTATCCACAAAATATATTCCTTCATAAAATTTTTCTAATATTTCTTTTGGGAAATTTTCTATCATGATAATTACCTCCTAAATTTTTATTAATTTTAAGATTAAAAATAAAATTTTGAAATTTAAAATTTAAAATGAAAACAAATATTATCCTTTAATTTAAAGCATTTTTTTAAACATGTCTTTAAATAAAATAGATAAAATAAAAGAAAAAATTCCAGTAAAAACAATTATTAAAATTGGATTTATATTAAAAATAATTAAAATAGATATTGAAATAATAAAAAGAGTTAAAGTATACTTGTTTTTTATACTATGTTTAAATATTTTGATTACAGAATTTAAAATAAGAGCGATAATCGCACTACGGATTCCTAAGAAAGCTGATTTAACAATAGGTAAATCAAAATTTTGACTAAAAAGTTTGTATATTAATGTAATAATAATAATAGAAGGTAATATTACTCCAAAAGTAGCAGAACAAGCCCCCAAAATTCCTTTTTGTTTAAATCCAAGATATGTAGCTGTATTTGTTGCAATAGCGCCAGGTGTCATTTGTGCGACAGCGGTTATATCAAGAAGTTCTTTTTTGCTAAGCCAAGTTCTTTTTTCTACTAATTCTTTTTCAATAATGGGAAGCATCGCATATCCACCACCAAAAGTAAAAGCACCTATTTTAAAAAAAACAAAAAATAATTCAAAGTATTTTTTCATAATTACCTACCTTATTGTATTTTTTATTAAAAAATTTAAATTATTAAAAATATCTTGTTTTAAATTTTCTATATTTTCAGGATATTTTTGTATTAAGAAAAATTGTATTTTAGAATGAAAAAGAGTAAATACTAAATCTGCGAAATTTTGGATATCTTCATCTGAAAAATTAGAAAATTCTTTTAAATTTTTAATGGTTGAAATCAACAAATTATATGCAGGATGTATAAATCTTTTATTTTTAGTATATTTAAAATAATTATAATCTATTGTTGTAGATAAAAAAAGTTTATAAACATGTTGGTTTTGAATTGTATAATCAATAGATATATTTAATAACTCTAATAATTTTCCGATATTATTTTCTAAATTTTTTGAACTTTCTTCTAAAACTTCTTTCATTTCATTTGCTAATTCTTCTAGACTTATACATATTAATTCATTAAAATTTGAAAAATAATTATATATAGTGGCATAAGAATATCCGGCTTTATCACCAATTTTTTTAGTAGATATACTATTTAACCCCTCTTCTCGAAGTAAATCTTTTGTAGCATCTATAAAAAAACGCTTAATTCTTTGTTTTTGAATTTCTTTTTTTTCTTCTGGAGTCATAAAATCCACCCTTTCATTTAAGTTAATTCTTAAAACAATATTTATAATAATCTTTAAATAAATGATATCACACAAAAGTATAAAATTCAATTATATTAATGTGTTAATAATGTTAGTAAATTTTTTTTAATAAATATTAATAAATAAAAGATTTAATTAATTTAGTTAATAAAGGTTAAAAAAAGTTTTAAAAAAAAGTTGATTTAAATAAAAAAATAGAGTATATTAATATCAATAATAAAATTAATGTAATTAATCAGAACAAAAAGTTAGGAGTTTAGATGAAAAAGTTTAAAATTATTTATAAAGTTGAAAATAAAAAAGTAAAAAAAGAGATAATTTTAGAAAAAAATTATATTTGTAAAGATTTTTCTTTAAATATTAAAAGCAATGGCAATTATATAGAGCTTTTACCTAATAAGTTAATAATTATAGAAAAAGTATTAATGGAAATATCTTATGAATATATAAAAAGTGATAAAATTTTTATTAATGGGTATCAATCATGGAGTGATTCTAAAGAAGTTGATATTAATTATAAAGAAAGAAAATTTAACTTTTTAATATCTCCTATAGTTAAAAAATATAAATTCAAACAATATGGTGATTATAACTTTTATAATTATAAAAATAGGAGTGGTATTTTTCATTCAAGTACATATACTTATATTAAGTCAAAAAAGAATATATATTTTTTAGGCTCATTAAATGACTATAAAAGTTTTACTTTTATAGAACATAATACAAAACAAAATAAAATTACTTTTTATAAAGATTTAGAAAAAAAAGAGATAAATTCAAAAATAACTTTATTTAATATTATCAATATAATTGATACAAATGAAAGTAAAATTTTTGAAAAATATTTTGATATATTAAATTTAGAAAAAAAAGAAAATAAAAAAGTTAATGGATGGTGTAGTTGGTATAACTATTATGAAAATATAACAGAAAAAATAATTTTAAAAAATTTAGATAATTTTTTTAAAGAAAAAACAAAACTTAATTATTTTCAAATAGATGATGGGTATCAAAACGCTGTAGGAGATTGGTTATTGATT
The DNA here is from genome assembly GCF_004365575.1 of Hypnocyclicus thermotrophus. Lineage (NCBI taxonomy): Bacteria > Fusobacteriati > Fusobacteriota > Fusobacteriia > Fusobacteriales > Fusobacteriaceae > Hypnocyclicus > Hypnocyclicus thermotrophus. Next base: position 58,598 of record NZ_SOBG01000001.1, on the reverse strand, counting down.
AATAATAAATTTCCAAAGGGAATGAAATATTTAGCACAAGAAATAAAAAATAAAGGGTATAAGCCTGGAATTTGGCTTGCTCCATTTGCAGCAGAAAAAAAATCAATTTTAGTTTCTGAACATCCTGAATGGATATTAAAAGATGAAAATGGAAAATTTGTATATGGAGGGTCAAATTGGAGTGGATTTTATGCTCTTGATATATATAATTCTGATTTTAGAGAATATTTAAAAAATGTATTTGATGTAATGATAAATCAATGGGGGTATAAATTATTTAAATTAGATTTTTTGTATGTAGCTTGTTTAATTCCAAGAAAAGATAAAACAAGAGCAGAAATAATGAGAGATGCAATGTTATTTTTAAGAGAAATCATAGGTGATAAAGAAATATTAGGATGTGGAGTTCCTTTAGTTTCTGCTTTTGGAGTAGTTGATTATTGTAGAATTGGTTGTGATATAGGACTTGATTGGGATGATAAATGGTATATGAAATATATGCATAGAGAAAGAATATCTACTAAAAATGCTATAAGAAATAGTATATATAGATACCATATGAATGGATTTGCTTTTTATAATGATCCAGATGTATTTTTACTTAGAGAAGATAATATATCCCTTAGTGAAAATGAAAAAGAAACTTTATTTTGGATAAACAATATATTTGGAACACTTGTTTTTACTTCAGATAATATTTCAAAATATAATAAAAAACAAAAAAAGATGTATAAATTTAGTCAAGAAATAAAAAGTCGAGAGATATTAAATGTGAAAGAAGAAAATAATATATTTGAAATTAAAGTGAAATTAAATAGTAAAAAGAATATATTTTATATTAATTTAAATGATAAAAAAATTAAATACAAAAATATAGAATTAGAAAAGCATCAAACTATAAAAAAAGAATATTAAATATTTATAAATGAATGGAGGATAAATTTTATGAGTAATAAAATTTTTGGAAATGAAATTAGTGATAAAGTAGTAAAAAAAGCATTAAAAAAGCAAAAAAGTTATATTAAAAAATTTGGTGATGATAGAGATAAAAATTATAAATTGAAAGTAAAAGATATAGAATCTCTTGATAATATAAATCTAAAAAATATAGTAATATCAAATGAAGGAAAAGAAATAGAAAAAGAAAAAGGAATAATTATAGGAAATATACGTATGGGATTTGGTCATTATAGAATAGCAATGGCAATAGCTTCTGCAGCAAATGCTATGGGATATATCCCTTATTGGTTTGATTTATTATCATTTAAAGAAGCAAATAGTAGTAAAATTATATCTCATTTAAATGATTTATATTCTTTAGGTTCTAGACTTTCTCAAAAATCAAAATTATTTAATAAATTTTATTGGGAAAAAGTAACAACAGATGGATTTAAAAGTATAGAATATAATTTTATAGATCAAAAAATGACAGAATTAATGACAAGTATATATAATAATTTAGATAAAAATATACCATATATAGCTACGCATGTATGGAATGCTCAAACTGCAATTCATTCAGGAATGAAAAAAGTTATAAATGTTATACCGGATAATTTCCCATTAGGATTACATCTTGCAGAAGGAAGTCTACACACACTTCAAACACCTTCATCATATATGGGATATAGAGCTCTTATAGATATGTCTAAAAAAAATAGATTAAAAGAGATTCCAAGTAGTGATATAAAATATACAGGACATTATGTAGATCATGAATTAGTAGAAAATATTGAAATTGATTGTAAAGCTAGATTAAAAAGGATAGAAAACGGTGAAAACAGAAGAGTGCTTATAAGTATAGGAGGCGCTGGAGCTCAGCAGGGGATAGTAGAAAATATTATTAGATATATGCTTGAGGATATAAAAAATGAAAAAGTAGCTTTATTTATAAATTTAGGAGATCATAAAAATGTATGGGAAAATATAGAAAAAAATATAAAAGGGATAGAAATTTTAGCAAAAAAATATTTTAATAAATATAATGAAGTGAAAGATCTTTCAAACATTCTAAAAACAGAAGAAGCAAAAGGACTGTATGTAATATATAATGAAAATATTTTTGAAGCAGTATATTCTACAAATATTTTAATGAGAGATGCAGATATATTTATTACAAAACCAAGCGAATTATCATTTTATCCAGTACCAAAGCTTTTAATAGAAAGGGTTGGAGGGCATGAAGCTTGGGGAGCTATTAGAAGTAGTGAAGTTGGAGATGGTACAATAGAATGTAGAAATTTAGCTCAAACATTACAATTTTTAGAATTAATGTTAAAAGAAAATGATTTATTAGAACTTATGTGTAATGCAATTATTAAAAATAAAAAAATAGGGATTTATAATGGAGCATATGAAGTGGTAAAATTAGCTATAAAAAAATAAAGGAGTATTTTAAATGGAAAAATTTATATTTAATGCAAAAGATAACAAATTAATTACTACATTTAAATGGTTAATTAGAAAGCCAAAAGCTATTGTACAGATAATACATGGTATGGCAGAACATGCTAAAAGATATGATGAATTTGCAAAATTTTTAAATGAAAATGGATATTCTGTATATGCTACTGATCACAGAGGACACGGTGAAACATTAGAATCAAATGAAATGCTTGGTGAGATTGGGAAAGATGGATTTAATAAAATGATAGAAGATGAAATTTTATTGACAGAGATAATAAAAAAAGAAAATAATAATTTACCTGTATATGTACTTGGTCATAGCATGGGATCATTTATACTACAAGAATATGTAATACGAAATAGTAAAAATATTAGAAAAGCTATTTTTTCTGGTTCTTGTGGAAAAATGGGGTTAGAATTAAATTTTGGTAAAATTATCGCAAAATTAGAAATGGGAAATAATAAGGTAAAACCTAGTAAAATTATTGATTTTTTAAATTTTGGGATGTTTAATTTGAAATTTAAAAATAAAAAAACAAAGCAAGATTGGTTAAATAGAGATGAAAAAGAAGTAGAAAAATATATTAAAGATCCACTTTGTGGAGGGATCTTTCCATCTCAATTTTATTATTATTTTTATGACGGATTAATCAAATTAAAAGATTTATCAAGATTAAATAATATTAATAAAAATTTAGAAATTTATATTTTTTCAGGGGAAATGGATCCAGTTGGGCAATTTGGGAAAGGTGTGAAAAGGTTGTATGACGCTTATAAAAATACAGGGATAAAAGATGTAAGCATGAAACTTTATAGAGATGGTCGTCATGAAATGCTTAATGAATTAAATAAACAAGAGGTTTATAGAGATATATTAGAGTTTTTTAAAAAATAGAAAAATAAAAAAGCATGTAAAAATATAAAATTCTTTTAATAAAAAAAGATAATAAATAGTATTTTTTTAAATTTATTATAAAGGTGGTAAATTATGAAAGAGAAAAAATTAAAATTATTAACAATAATATCATATGCGCTAGGACAGCTTGGGTGGTCGATGCTAATGGGAATTATAAATATTTACTTAGTATGGTTTTATTTAGCACCAAAAGAAGCAAATTTACCAAAATATATTCCACAAGGAAATATTTTAGGATTTTTAACAATAATAGGTCTTATAACTATGACGGGAAGATTTTTAGATGCGGTAACAGATCCATGGATAGCAAATCTTAGTGATAAATCAAAGTCAAAATATGGTAGAAGAATATCATTTATGATGAAATCAGCAGTACCTTTAGCTATATTTACAACACTTGTATTTTATTCACCAGTAAATAGTATTAGTTTGATAAATGTAATATTTTTAGTAATAACACTTTTTAGTTTTTATATATTTTACACAATGTATGTTACCCCATATTTTGCATTACTTTCTGAGTTAGGGCAGAATTCAAATGATAAAATTAATCTATCTACAGCAATATCAGTTACTTTTTTTATAGGAACAGCTATAGCATTTTTTGCTCCTTCGTTTTGGAATATATTCATAGCTAATGGAATGGAAAAAGTATTAGCTATTCGTATAACAATAGGTTTAATGGCGCTAGTAGCACTTATATTTTTATTTATACCAGTATTTACTATTGATGAAAAAAAATATTCAGATAATAAACCAAGCGGTCAAAATATGCTTGACTCAATAAAAAGTACTTTTAGTAATAAAAATTTTTTAATGTTTACAATATCAGACCTTATGTATTTTACGGCTCTTACAGTATTTCAAACAGGTCTTATATATTATACAACTGTACTTATGAGATTGCCAGAAGCTATGATGGGGATACTTAATATGATGTTAGTTTTATTTTCATTCATATTTTATCCAATTGTAAATATTTTGGCTAAAAAAATAGGTAAGAAAAAAATGCTTGTATTTGCATTTTTTAATTTAATGCTTACATATTTATATATATTTTTTTTAGGAATGGAATTTTTGACTATATCAACAAAAGTTCAAGCTTATATACTTGTTATAGTTACTTCACTTCCGATGGCAATATTTGGTATACTTCCAAATGTTGTAGTAGCAGATATAGCAGCAGATGATGCAGAAAGAACAGGTCAAAGAAATGAGGCAATGTTCTTTGGAGTGCGTACATTTATGAGTAAAATAGGCCAAATGCTTGCTATGCTTATATTTAGTTCATTACTTGTATTTGGAAAAGATGTAGGTCATGACCTTGGAATAGAGGTTAAATTTTGCATTAAATAAATTAAAATGTTAAAATTAAATAAATTATATTTTTTAAATTGAATAAGGAGGCGTTATGGAAAAATATTTTGAATTGCTTAGTATATATGGACGAAAATTAGTATTAGCAATAATATTATATGTTTTAGGAAAATATATAATAAAGTTTTTATTAAAAATGTTAAAAAAAACCTTGAAAAAAGCAAAATTTGATGAATCATTAAAAAGTTTTTTAGATTCATTTTTGAGTTTAGCATTTAATTTTATTTTAATTATAATTGTTGTTTCAACGCTGGGAGTTGAGACAAGTTCACTTGTAGCACTTCTTGGAGCAGCAGGTTTAGCTGTAGGTTTAGCTTTACAAGGAAGTCTATCAAATTTTGCAAGTGGAGTATTAATTTTATTATTTAGACCATTTAATGTAGGGGATTTTATAGAAGCTGAAGGTTTTTCAGGAACAGTAAAAGATATACAAATATTTTCTACACATATAGATACAATAGATAATAAAAGAATAATTATACCTAATTCGATTTTATCTAATGGAATAATTATAAATTATACAAAAAATAAAGAAAGACAGCTTGATTTGATATTTTCTATTGCATATGAAGCTAATATTGATAAAGCAAAATATATAATAAAACAAGTACTAGAGCAAAACAATTATATTTTAAAAGATAAAAATATTCTAATTGGAATATTAAAACATAGTGCTAGTTCAATAGATATAAGAACTAGAGCTTGGGTAAAAACAGAAAAATATTGGGATGTGTACTATTACTTGATGGAGAAAATAAAAATAGAGTTTGATAGAAATGGTATAGAAATACCTTATCAAAAAATAGATATTAATTTAAAAAAATAAAAAGGAGACTTTAATAAGTCTCCTCGTGTGATAATAAAAATAAAAGGGGATGAATTGTATCTTAGTTTTGGATTCCTATATATATTATATTCTTATTTTTTTTGTAAAACAACTATAAATCTTTATCTAATAAAACATTTAGATAATATTTGTGTGAATTTTCAATATGTTTTCGCAATAAATCAGCTGCTTTATCTATTTCTCCATTTAAAATAAGGTCTATCATTTCTAAATGTTCTTTGTTTGAATCAACAATTCTTTGATGAGGAACTTTTTGTACACCAAGTCTTCTTATTCTTCGGTTATGCTCATATACATTTTTCATCATTTTTAATACATATTTATTTTTAACAGCACTATGGACATATGAATGAAAATCAGCATCATATTTTAAAAATTCATCCTCAAGCATCTCTTCATAATTTTCAAATTTATGCTTAAAAAGATTTAACTTTAAAGGTGACAAATTTTTTGCAGCCATTTTAAGAATTAATGGATCAAAATTTTTACGCACTTCATATATTTCATCGATTTTTTCTTCATCTATTCTAGTAACAAAAATCCCTTTTCTTGGAAAGCTCTCAATCCAACCTTCGTTTTCTAATACATTAAGAGCTTCTCTAATAGGAGTTCTACTTATTTCAAGAAGTTCACTAAGAACTTTTTCTTCAAGATATTCTCCAGGTTTGAACTCTATCATAATAATTTTATTTTTTATTATTTCATAAGCTTTTTCTTTTAAATTTTTATATGATTTCATTTTAAAAATAGACGCCTCCTAAATATTAATTAAACAAGAAATAGTATACTACTAAACGAAATTTTACACAAGCATATTTTATTCTTTTTTTATATAGAATACATATATTTTTTAAATAGTAAAATATATATGTATATTAAATATATATTCTTATTTAATAAAAATTTAAAAAAATTTGATTTTAGAAATATTTTTAACTATAACAAATTATAAAGAAGGAAAATTATAAAAGTTTTAGTATTTATAAAATGAGATTACAATAAAAATGGGAGGAATGAGATGTTTAGAACAGATTTAGATATAAGATTAGAAAAAAGAGTGATAGATATATATAATAGACATAATGAAAGGGCAAAAAATATTGATTGGAATTATGCTAAATATATGCCATGGGATAAAGGAAAGAGTTTTATAACTACTCCTTGGGAAGAATCACAAGTTAGTTTGCCAAAATCATTAGTTATAGCACTTGAGACATCTATGCTTACAGAATTAAATCTACCTTGGTATACTTCGCATTTAAATGGTACGTTTACAGGAAGTATGGAGGTAATTCAAGATTTTATACATATATGGACTTCAGAAGAGGACCAGCATGCGAGTGCACTAGAAACATATCTTACACTCACAAGAAATGCAGATCCGGATAAATTACATATTTTAAAAAAGCAAGTCATAAGAGCAGGATGGGAAGCAAATTTTGAAACGCCTATTGCAACAATGGCTTATACATCTATTCAAGAATTAGGTACTTTAGTTTTTTATCAGAATGTAGCAAAAGAAGCTATGAAATATGATAAAGAATTAGGTGTTTTACTTCAACGATTATCAAAAGATGAATCACTTCATTATGCGTTTTATAGTGAAATAATTAGAGCACACCTTGAAATAGAACCAAATTATGTTTTACATTTATATGAAGTTATAAGAAATTTTTCGATGCCAGGTTCTGTTATAGACGATTTCAAGGAAAGAATGAAAATAATTGAAAAAGAAGCAAATTACGGTCCTAGTGATTATTTTGATAGAGTATTACAAGTACTTATAAAAAAATGGGATATAGAAAATATTCGTCCTACATTAAAAGAAGCGGAAGAAGCAAGGATTAATATATTAAAATATAGAGATAAATTAAAAAAAATAATAGATAAAAGAAGGTAAATAAGAACTTCTAAGTTAATTGAAAATGCTCTTATAGGTAATAGTTAAAATAATAAAACTGTCAGCTATAAAGTAAGCATATTAAATTTCAATTAAGTTTAGAAGTTTTTTTAATAAATTAAAAAAGAAATAGTTTTAAACAAAATTGATTTTGTCGATTATATATTATATAATAAGTTAATATGAAAAAAATAGATTTTTTGGGAGGAAAAATGAAAAAAATTATTTATATAATATTGTTATTAAATATAGCAGCTTGTAGTAAATCACTTCAAACAAATGTCCAACTTTTACCAAAAATAAATATAAATACGGTAGGTCAAGATAGAGACAGGAAAATAGAAAATTTAAATCAAACAATAGATGTATATGAAGAAAAAGGTGTTAGATATTATTATAGCAATGGAGAGACATTTCAAAATTTTGATGGATATACTTTTTATGTAGCTCCATATATTGTAGAAGAGCTTAGTTTTTTAAATAGAATAACACTTAGATTATTTATTCAAAGTATAACAAATCAAAAAAATATGTTTAAAACTGTTACTTTTTTTGATGAAAATAATAATAAAGTGAGTTTTATATTTAACGAAATTATTAGAAAAAGAGAAAATGATGACTTTCTAATAAAAGAGTCTGGAGATATAGTTATATCTTTAAATGATTTTAAAATTATGGAACAATTTATTGATTCTGAAAATATTTATATAAGTTTTTATGGTGACAAAAAGTATACATTTAGAATGAATAGTGAATTAGAAAAAAGTTTTAAAAATATTTTAAGAAAATATAAATTAATGATAATTTAAAAAATGGGCAAATGCCCATTTTTTAATTAAATGCTATATTCAGAACCTCTTTAAATTCCTTAACAAAATGTACCTTGATATTTTCTTTTATATAGTCTGGAAGTCTTTCAAAGTCATTTTTATTATCATAAGGTATAATTAATTCAAAAATCTTTACACGTCTTGCAGCAATTACTTTTTCTTTTAATCCGCCAATAGGTAAAATTCTACCTGTTAAAGTAAGCTCACCAGTCATTGCTATCTCTTTTCTAATAGGTTTATTTATTACGAGAGAATATAAAGCAAGGGCCATAGTGATACCAGCTGAAGGACCATCTTTAGGAATAGCACCAGCAGGTACATGTAAATGTATTAGATTGTTTTTAAAAAAATCATTATATTCTTTTTTATTAGGTAAAATAGATTCTACATAAGATTTTGCTATTTCAGCAGATTCTTTCATAACATTACCAAGTTGACCAGTTAATTTTAAGCCAGTTCCTTTTTTTATTTTAATTGCTTCAATATATAAGGTAGTTCCTCCCATTGAGGTCCAAGCTAATCCTAATGTAACCCCTGGAATAGATTTATTATATAATTGTTCAGTAGTAAAAATAGGTTTACCTAAAAATGTTTCTATATTATTTACTCTAATTTTAATTTTTTTATTATCTTCAGCAATAATTAAAGTAGATTTTCTCATTATTTTTTTTATTTGTTTTTCAAGATTTCTTACACCAGCTTCTCTAGCATAATGGTCTATAATATTTTTAATAGCTGCATCACTTATAGATATCTCATTTTTTGATAAATTATGATTTTTCATTTGATTAGGAATAAGATATTTTTTTGCTATTTGTAATTTTTCTTCTAATATATATCCAGGTAGACTAATTACTTCCATCCTATCTAGTAAAGGTCTAGGAATAGTATCTAGTTGATTAGCTGTAGTAATAAATAAAATATTAGATAAATCATATCTAATATCAAGATAATGATCTAAGAAATCTTTATTTTGTTCTGGGTCGAGAACTTCAAGTAGTGCAGAAGCGGGATCGCCATTAAAACTCTTTCCTATTTTGTCTATCTCATCAAGCATGATTACAGGATTAGATACTTGAGTTGTTTTAAGACTTTGAATAATTTTTCCAGGCATAGCTCCAATGTATGTACGTCTATGTCCTTTTATTTCAGCTTCGTCTCTCATCCCACCTACAGAAAATCTAAAAAATTTTCTATTTAATGCAGAAGCAATAGAACGTCCAATAGATGTTTTACCTACTCCTGGAGGACCTACTAAACAAAGAATAGCCCCAGAGACATTACCCGTTTTTATTATTGTACCTATAAACTCTAATATCACTTCTTTTACGTCTTTTAAACCATAATGATCTTTATCAAGTATTTTTCTAGCTTGTTTTATATCTAAATTATCTTTAGAGTATATACCCCAAGGGAGCTCTAAAATAGTTTGTAAATAAGATCTTGTTACATGGTATTCAGGGGAGCTATTGTCTAATAAATTTAATTTTTCTAGTTGCTCATTAACGATTTTTTTAGCTTCTTCAGAAAGAATTAGTTTTTTCATTTTTTCTTTAAAAGAGTCTATTTCGTTTTCTTTATCATCTTTTTCAAGGCCTAATTCTTTTTTTATTAATTTTAATTGTTCTCGTAAAAAAAACTCTTTTTGTTGTTTTGAAACTTTATTTTCAATGTCTTGTTGAATTTTCATTTGTAATTGAGTAATTTCTAACTCTTTCTTTAGTAGAGTTAATATTTTTTTACTACGTTCTTTTAAGGAGAAACTTTCAAGTAAATCTTGTAATTCATTATTTTCAATTTTTAAAGTAGAAGCTACTAAATCCATCAAGATACTAGGTTTATCATATGATACTTGAGACATAAGTAATTTTAATTCTTCTTGTAAAATTGGATTTAATTTAAATAATTCTTTTAAAGAGTTCATAATTCCAAGCATATAAGCTTTTAGCTCATCACTTTTAGCTTCTTCTTCATCTGTATCATGATATTTTACACGCCACATTAAAAATTTTTCATTTGGAATTATTTCTTTTAAAGAAAAACGTTTTAGTCCTTGAACCACAATTTGTATAGTATTTGCAGAAATAGGTGTTATAGAATGTATTCTAACTACTGTCCCTACTTCATAAAGTTTTGAGTGAAATAAATTTAAGCTATTTTTTTCTTTAACTAATACAAGACCAATAAGTTTATTTGAATTATCATAAGCTTCTTTTATACTTTGCAAAAAATGTTCTCCAGAAAAGGTTATAGGAAACATAAGATTAGGGAAAATAGGTCTAGTAACAATAGGTAAGATTAACAAATTATCAGGTAAATTGTTATCTAAAGTTGTTATTTGTGTAGTCATACTCTTCACTCCTTTATGTATAATATCTATATATTTATATACAAAAAAAGAAGCAGGATACCTGCTTCAAGAGAGTTAGGAATTTCAAATAGCTTTAAAATGAAGGAATAATGTTAATAAAAATAAATAATAATAATTTAAATAATTTGGCTATTTGAAAAGGAATAATATTTAATAATCATCACTTACAAGATAAGTATACCATTAACATATAAAAAAGTCAATACTTTTTGTAATATTTTTTTGTTTTTTTTTCGGAAATAGTACTAATGTGGTTGATTAAATACAGTAAAAGTGTTTCTTCCTGTTTTTTTTGATTTATAAAGAGCTGTATCAGCCATATTTATTAATGTTAAAAAATTAATATTATTATTATAAGGAGTATTTATTATCCCAAAGCTTAGCGTAATCCTATCTGAAACAAGAGATTTTTTATGTTTAATATTAAGTTTTGATATATTTTTTTGAAGTAATTTAACTTTTTTTATAGTGTGATCTAAATCTATATTATTTATAAGAATAACAAATTCTTCACCACCATATCTAAAAATATATTCGTTATTGTTAGGAAAAGAATCTAATAAAGTGTCTGCAATTTTAATCAATGTTTCATCGCCAGCCAAATGACCATAATAGTCATTAAAATTTTTGTAATAATCAATATCGCAAAAGATTAAACTAATATTATGATTATTTTTTTTTGCTAAAATCCAAAATTCTTGAAATTTTTCCTCAAACATACGTCTGTTATATAATTTTGTAAGGGGATCAATATATGCAAGTTCTGTAAGATAAATATTCATATTTTTTATCTCTTCATTTTGAGTATTTATTTTATGAATTAATATATTAAAAGATGAAATTAAATTTTTAGCTTCTTCAGAATCTGCTTTGATTTCTAAAGGCGTATAATTATTAGTTGAAATTAATTTTTTAATATGACTATTTAATTGTATTATAGGTTTAATAGTTTTATTTTTTGATATTAAATATAAAATCAACATAAAAATCAAAGCAAAAATGATGCTCAATATTTTTTCAAAAGTAGAATTTATATGTTCTGGATTTAATCCATTAAGAAACGAAATTTTTAAAATAAAAGCAAGTTCACCATTAATATTATTAAAGTTTAGATAAATATTATTTATATCATCTAAATAATATTTATAAAGTGTTTTTGAATCATTTATTTTAGTAGTAATATTATTTATAAATTTAAGATTACTATTTGTTGGGGTAATATATTCTATATTTGAATTGTTTTTTATACTTAATTTATTTATATAGTTTTTATCAATTTTTTTTGCAAATATTATATAACCGTTACTAGGTTTTATTTTATCAGAATCTGTTATTTGAGTAGAAGCAAAAAAATAATTTTCTTTGTTTAAAGTAAAAATACCTAAAACAGTATTTAAATAATTTGGATTTCTATAGTATAAAATATATTCTTTTATATTTTTTAAATATTCTGAATTAGTAGTAATTTTTTTTCCTATTTTTTTTCCATTCCATAGAAGTTTTTTATTTTTTGAATATATTGAAATTATATCGATTTCTAAATTTTCAAATGTTTCATAATTAAAATTTTCATTAATAAAAAAATTAGAATTTTCAAATTGAGTATCTACATGATTATAAAGAGTAGTCCAGTATGCATAATCTTTGTTTAAAGATGAAAGTAAGTCAAGAGAATCGTTAACAGAAGATCTTAAAATAAATATACCATTTTCAATAAATTTTTGTTGAGCTATTTTTATTTTTGGATAAATAAAAACATTTTTTAAAATAATATCCGTTAAAGAGATTAGAATAAAAAAAATAAAAAAATAAAAAGTTAATTGGAAACTCATACTACGTCGTTTAATCATAAATAACTACTCCTTAGATAATTAAGATAAAAAACACCCCATCTTATAAATTTAACTTAAAATTAAAAAAAAATCAAGTTAAAGATAATGAAACTCCAAAACATTATTTAAATAGTGCTTTATGCACTGTTTAGAAACACAACTTTTGGAAACGCTTCTATATTTTTTTGGAAAAAGCTTGACTTTTTAATAAAAATATAGTATTAATATAATTGTAATAAATTTTCTTTCTCAATATACTCTTTTAGCCTTATTTTAAGGTTAAAAAAAGGAGACTATTTTATAGTCTCCTTTAAAAAAACTTTAAGGAGCGTTTAATATAATGAAGAAATTAGTATATTTAATAATGATATTATTGTTTGTTTCGTGTAGTAATTTGGAAAAAGTTAGTGATAATTATAAAGAAAATGTGTTTGATTTAGAAAATTATATTGAATTAGATAATCATAAAGTAAATTTTTTGTTTGAAGTACCAGAAAATTCTGAAATAGAATTTTATTTAGCAAAAGATGGAGAAAAATTAAAAAAAGTTAAATTAGAAAATAATTATAGCAAAAAAAGTGGAATCGTAATTGATGGATTTGAGCCAGGAAATATTTATAATTATAAAATTATAGCAAAAATTAATGGTAAAAAATATTATACAGATGTTTTTAAATTAGCAAAAAAAGAAGTTAAATTAGAAAAAAGTAGAGCTACTTGGGCTAAAAATGCTGTTTTTTATGAAGTTTTTGTAAGAAGTTTTTACGATAGTAATGGAGATAAAATAGGAGATTTCAAAGGATTAGCACAACAATTAGATTATATAAAGAATTTAGGAATAGACGCAATATGGCTTATGCCTACATTTGAATCACCTAGTTATCATGGTTATGATATAGTTGATTATTATAATGTAGAAAAAGATTATGGTAGTATTGAAGATTTTAAATATTTAATAAAAAAAGCTCATCAAAAAAACATAAAAATTATTTTAGATTTAGTTTTAAATCATACTTCTTCTAGACACCCTTGGTTTAGAGATGCTATAAGTAATCCAAATAGCAAATATAGAGATTATTATGTGTGGGCAAGTAAGTATGATAATATTAAAGAAAAAGGTGAATGGGGACAAAATTTATGGTATAAAAAAAGAAATGCTTATTATCAAGCGGTATTTTGGAATGAAATGCCTGATTTGAATTATAGAAATCCAAAAGTAAGAGAAGAAGCAAAAAAAATAGCGAAATATTGGTTAGATATGGGAGTTGACGGATTCAGACTAGATGCAGCAAAACATATAGATAGTGAGTATGATGAAGTTAATCATAAATGGTGGCAAGAATTTACAGCGTATGTAAAAAGTATTAATAAAGAAGCATTTATTGTAGGAGAAAATTGGGATGAAAATGAAAATGTTGTAGCAAAATATATGGAAGATATGGATGCTTCGTTTAATTTTAAAATAAGTAAAAAACTAACAGATTTTGTTCAAAGAAAAAATTTTGATTTAATTAAAGAAGTTTTAAGAATTAGAGAAAAATACAGTAAATACAACAAAAATTTTATAGATGCTACTTTTGTAAGAAATCATGATATGAATAGAATTGCTTCAGAAGTTTGGGGAGATAAAGAAAAGCAAAAATTAATATTTTCATTATTATTTACAATACCAGGAACACCATTTATTTATTATGGTGAAGAATTAGGTCAGCTTGGTAAAAAACCAGATGAAAATATTAGAGAACCGTTTGACTGGTATAAAAGTGCTAAAGGGCCAGGGATGACAAAGGCTCCATCAAATTATTCAGGACTTGTATATACTAAAGCAAATGATGGAATCTCTTTAGAAGAAGAATATAACGATGAAAATAGCATTTATAATTATATTAAAGAACTTATAAAATTAAGAAAAGAATATCCTATATTTAATGATGGGATTTATAAAACAATAGAATTGAATAGGAATATTTATGCATATACAATATCAAAAGATGATGTAGAATTGTTAATAATACATAACTTGAATAAAAAACAAACAAAATTTATTTTACCAAAAGAGTACCAAAAATATGGAATAAATATAGAATTGTCTAAATATGAAACAAAAATAATTAAAAAATAAGAAGGAAATAAAAAAAGTTTATTGTATATAAAACTGTATTATGATAAAAAAAGGAGGAATTTTTAACATGAACAAAAAAATCTTATTAGCATCTTTATTATCAGGACTTATTTTATCTTCTGTTTCAGCAGAAGCAGGATTGTTTTTTAAGAAGAAAAAAGAAGAACCTAAAAAACAAGAAGCTTCAACAACAGGAGAGATAATGCCAGAAGCAGGAGCAGAATTAAGAGTATGGGAATCAGATGGGCCAGAAGGAGAATTTTTAGAGTTAGCAGGTAAAAAGTTTGAAGAAAAATACGGAGTTAAAGTACAATACGAACCAGTTGGAATGACTGATTCAATTGGGAGACTTTCTCAAGATGGACCAGCTGGAATTGGGGCGGATGTTTTTGTATTTCCTCATGATAGATTGGGAGAAGCAGTATCTTCAGGTTTAGTTATGGAAAATTTAGTATCAGCAGACAGAATATCTAGTGATTTTATGGATGCAGCTAAAATAGCATCGACATTTGAAGGTAAAATTATGGCATGGCCATTATCAATAGAAACATATGCTTTATTTTATAATAAAGATGTGCTAGATAGTGCACCTGCTACGTTTGAAGAATTGATAGATTTTGGTAAATCATTTACTGATAAAAATAATAATGATTTTGGTATTTTCTGGGAAGTAGGAAATGCATATTATGGACATGCATTTTTAGCAATGGATGGAGGATATATATTTGGAAGTAATGGAACAGATGCTTCTGATATAGGAATAAATAATGAGGGAGCAGTAAGAGGCATTCAAAATATGATAAAATTAAAAGA
Source organism: Hypnocyclicus thermotrophus (assembly GCF_004365575.1). Lineage (NCBI taxonomy): Bacteria > Fusobacteriati > Fusobacteriota > Fusobacteriia > Fusobacteriales > Fusobacteriaceae > Hypnocyclicus > Hypnocyclicus thermotrophus. The sequence goes on along the minus strand of NZ_SOBG01000001.1, from coordinate 43,184 downwards.
AATTTCAGTAGAAAAATCAGGAGATGTTAGTTATGCTGCGATGATGGGATTATTCCAAGAAGGAAAAGCAGCAACAATTATTAATGGACCTTGGGCTATAAAAGATCTTAAAAATGCTGGAACAAATTTTGGAATTGCACCACTTCCTACATTTGATGGAAAACATTTAAGATCTTTCTCTGGAGTAAGATTGATGGGAGTAAGTTCATATAGTAAATATCCAAAAGCAGCTCAATTATTTGCAAAATTCGTTACAAGTGATGAAATGTTATTAGAAAGATATAAATTAACAAAACAAATTCCACCTGTAAAAACATTATTAAATGCACCTGAAATTGCAAATGATCCAGAAGTATTACCATTTTTACAACAAGCACAGTATGCAGTACCTATGCCAGCTATTCCAGAAATGAGATATATGTGGTCACCAGTTGGGGCAGCTTTATCAGAAGCATGGGATGGAAAAGCAACTGTAAAAGAAGCACTTGATACAGCAGTTAAAACAATGAAGGAAGCAATGAATGCTGCTAAATAATTTTAAATAAGTAAATAAAGGTAGACCGAAAAGATTATTCTTCTCGGTCGACCTTGTTATTTATATTACTTAAGGAGAGTGAAGGATGAAAAGAAAGCAATTAACAACTATTTTTTCTATAGTTGTAATGGGTGGAGGTCATTTTGTAAATAAGTTTTTTCTCAAAGGATTATTTTTCTTTTTTATAGGATTAACATTTATTTATAACCTACCTGGTATTTTACAAAATACAGCAGGTCTTATTAGTTTAGGTGATACTCCTCAAACTGTAAAAGGGTTTGATATAATACAAGGAGATCACTCTATATTAATGATGTTTGATGGGGTTATTTCTGTTATTCTTTTTATATTTTATGCATTAGTTTATTTTTATAGTATAAAAGATGCTAGAAGAATTGCAGAACAAATAGAAAAAGGAGAAACAATTCTTAGAGGGAAAGATTATTTGATACATTTTTATGAAGAAAATTTCCCTAAAATTATGTTGACACCAGCAATTTTAGGAACTATATTTTTTACAGCATTACCAATATTAATTACAATAATGATTGCATTTACTAACTATTCAGCTCCAAATCATTTGCCACCTAAAAGTTTAGTTGATTGGGTAGGGTTTCAAAACTTTATAAATATTATAAAATTAAAATCTTGGGCTGGAACATTTGGAAGATTAGCTGGTTGGACAGTTATTTGGGCGGTAGCTACAACATTTTTAAATTATGCAGGGGGATTAGTATTAGCACTGCTTACGGCTAAAAAAGGTATAAAATTTAAGGGGTTTTGGAGAAGTATATTTGTACTTCCATATGCAGTTCCTGCATTTATATCTTTATTAGTATTCAGACTTATGTTTAGTGGTGTTGGACCTGTTAATAATATGTTAGCGTCATTTGGTCTTGAAAAAATTCCGTTTTTTACAGATCCATTACTTGCAAAAATTATGGTTATTTTAATAAATACATGGGCAGGAGCACCGTATTTTATGATATTGATTTCTGGCTCATTAACAAATATATCTTCTTCATTATATGAAGCAGCAGAAATAGATGGAGCTACTAGATATGAGCAATTTAGACATATAACTTTACCATTATTACTATTCCAAACAGCACCAGTATTAATATTATCTTTTGCATATAATTTTAATAACTTTGGAGCAATTTATCTATTAACAGATGGTAATCCAGTTAATTCCTCTTTAAAATATGCGGGAGAAACAGATATTCTAGTAACTTGGTTATATAAATTAACATTAGATCATCAACAATATGGAATGGCAGGAGTAATATCAATAATATTATTTGCATTTATTGCGTCAATATCATTATATAACTTTACTAGAAGTAAATCTTTTAAAGAGGAGGATATGATTTAATGGCTAATACTACAAAAGTTCAAAGAAAATTATTAAGATTTATTGAAAATACCATAGTTTATGGTATACTTATATTGATAGCAATAATAGTAATATTACCAGTAGTTTGGATAGTATTATCATCATTCCAACAAGGTACAAGTTTATATAGTTCAACATTTATACCTAAAAAACTTACATTAGTTCATTATAAAGAATTATTTACAAAGACTGATTTTCCTATATGGTATATGAATACTTTAAAAATAGCATTTTTTAATATGATTATAGGAGTTATTGTTACAACTCTTACAGCATATACTTTTTCTAGATATAGATTTAGAGGAAGAAAAGAAATGATGATAGGAATGTTGATATTACAGATGTTTCCATCATTTTTATCTATGACAGCTATTTTTGTACTTTTGACAAAATTACAACTAGTTGACTCGCATTGGGGACTTATTATTGTCTATGCAGCAGGACAAATTCCTTATAATGCTTGGTTAGTTAAAGGATATTTTGAAGGTATCCCAAAAAGTTTGGATGAAGCAGCAAGAGTTGATGGAGCGGGACATCTTACTATATTTTGGAAAATTATAATGCCACTTGCTAGACCTATATTAGTTCTTATTGCACTTACAAACTTTACTGGTCCTTGGTTTGATTTTATATTTCCAAAACTTATACTAAGAAGTAGATTTAAAAAGACACTTGCAGTAGGTATATTCGAATGGGTACAAGGAAGAGCGGATAATAATTTTACACTTTTTGCAGCAGGGTCATTATTAGTAGCTATTCCTATACTTATATTATTTGTATTTTTACAAAAAAATATAGTTGAAGGTTTATCACAAGGAGCAACAAAAGGGTAGTTTAGAGAGATTGGTATAAAAATAAAATATATATGGGAGAAAGAAAATGTATAAAAATTATATTTTTGATTTATATGGAACTTTAATTGATATTAATACAGATGAAAATAAACAAGAGTTGTGGGAAATTTTATCTAGCTTTTATTCTTATAATGGAGCTATTTATAGTGCAGATGAATTAAAAAAAAGTTATTTAAATAAAGCTAAGAAATATTATGAAGCTAATAAAAGTGAAGCACCAGATATCAAAATAGAAAAAGTATTTGAAGAATTATACCTTGATAAAACATTAGATATTTCTCAAGAGCTAATTTTAAGTACTTGTAAATTATTTAGAATATTATCTACTAAATATATTAAATTATATGAAAATGTAAAACCTTTATTAGAAATATTAAAAAAACAAAATAAAAAAATATTTTTATTAAGTAATGCTCAAAGAGAGTTTACGTTACCAGAATTAGAATATTTAGATATAAAAAAATACTTTGATGGTATATATATATCATCCGATTATGAAGTAGGTAAACCATCAGTAAAATTTTTTGAAGAATTAATTAAAAAAGAAAAAATAAAAATAAAAGAATCGATTATGGTAGGAAATGACTATAGAACAGATATTGAAGGGGCAGAAAGAATGGGAATGGACTCTATATATTTACATACAAATTTATCTCCTGATATAACAGAAAATATTCCTGCAAAATTTAAAATTTATGATAATGATATTTTAAAAATTCCTTCTTTTGAATAATTAAAAAACTGCTCTAAGAGCAGTTTTTTTAATATAAAAAATCATTTAATACATCTTTTTGTCCCTCGCTAAGTTCTATGAATTTAGTACCATATTCTTTTATCTTAGGAAAATCAGTGGTTTTTTTAAATTTAATTTCTGCTTTAATATTTTTATAAATTACACCATTTGGAAGAGTAAAAGTAATGTATATAATATCACTGGGATCAAAATTATATGACGACATAAAAGCTATTCCACCAAGACTTATATTTTCCATTAGTCCCTTGTAGTTTTTATTACCTTTTAGAATGTCTATTTCGATTCTTAAAGTGAGTCTTCTATATTTTCTACGTTCATCATTAAAAATTGTTTCAGGGTATTCTACAACAATTTCATGATCAATAACATCGTTATATATTATTTTTGTATTGAAATGACAATAATAACCAGCTTTTGAAATTTCAATATCAATACTATCACCTTTATGTAAAAATATATTTCTTTTATTCTTAGCTAGAATTTTAATAGTTATTCTATGGTTTTTTATATCATATTTTTCAATAATACCATTATATTCATAATTATCTTTTTTTAAAATAATATCTTGCATTTTATCACATCCTTAGATTTAACCTTATTATATATATACGATAATAATATATAAAAATCCTTTATTTAACTTGCTAAAAACAAAAAAAAATAGTATTATATACATATAGGGTGTATATAAGGAGCGATGTAAAAATGACAGAAGAAAAATGTTGTATAATTGATAAACAAGAACATGAAAAAATTAAAAAAAATTTAAATGTAAGACTTAATAGAATCGAAGGACAAATTAGAGGAATAAAAAAAATGATAGAGAATGATATTTATTGTGATGATATATTAAATCAAATATCTGCAGTAAAAGCAGCACTTAATGGAGTGTCAAAAGTTTTATTAAAAAGACATATAAATACTTGTGTTGTAAATAAAATACAAAATAATGATCTAGAAGTAATAGATGAGATGATAGAAACTATAAATAAAATGTTAAAATAGCCTCTATTTAAGAGGCTATTTTTCTATTATCATTGTCACAGGGCCATCATTTATTAAAGATACTTCCATATGTTCTTGAAATATACCAGTTTCTATTTTGATACCAGTTTTTCTAATTTTCTCTACAAAATAATCATATAAAATTTTAGCTTTTTTAGGACTTGCAGCTTCTGTAAAGCTAGGACGTAGTCCTTTTCTACAATCACCATATAAAGTAAATTGAGAAACAATAAGAATTTCACCATCTATATCAATTAATGAATTATTCATTTTTTTATTTTCATCTTCAAAAATTCTTAATTTAATTATTTTATTTACTAACCAATCTGCTTCTTTTTCGGTATCGTTGTTATTTATTCCAAGAAATATTACTATTCCTTTTGAGATTTCACCAACAACTTCATTTTTAACTTTAACATTAGCTGTTTTTACTTTTTGAAGTACTATTTTCATTTTAACCCCTTATCTAATTTATTATTTTAAAATCTTCTAATCTTTTTATATCGCCTTCTTTTTCGATAATATTTCCATCTTTATCAAAAGTTTCAATACTATCATAATTGTTTCTAGTTGATTTTGGTGCTATATATTCTTTTTGTTTATCATACAATGTTTTTTCTCCAGTAGTAATAAATTTTAAATTGTATCCAATAGAAAAAACTACTCTATTATATGCCATTGATTCATTATTTTTATCTACATAAATAAAACTACCATCGTTTTTTGCAAAAGATAATTCTAAAAAATAGTCATAAAATTTAGCGCCTAATCCTAATGAATAGTAAACTCCGTTTTCAACACTACCTTCATTTACATTAACATCTTTTATTGATATTCCAAAACCAAGCTTTCCTTTAAAGTAAGGTTCTATAGTCCCATCAGGAATAAAAGTATATTTAAATATACCATATATAGGGATAATAGAATATAGCGGATGAGAACCAAACGTAGCATAATCACTGTAATCTTTGATAGAGAAAAAAGATATTCCCGCTCCAACTGAAGCAAAATCATAATCTTGAGCAAGATATTCTAAATTAATTTCATACGAACCAGCACTAAGGTCTCTTCCTGCAAGTTGAGCATTATTAGCTAAACCATAGCTTATATCTAAATCAAAATTTGCATAAACATTGTAGCTTATTAATATAAAAATAGTTATAAATATTTTTTTCATAGAAGCACTCCTTATTTATAGTTTTCTTATATTATATATCGGAAAGAGTTATATGTAAAGTTAGTAAAAATATTAATTTATTCTTGAAAAAAACCTTAAAATAATGTATTATATTTGTAATACATATATAATGGGGGGATAATATTTATGAGTAAATTTAAAATTATAGTTGCGGAGAAAATTGATAAAGCTGGTATTGAACATTTACAAAAATATGCTGATGTAGATGTATGTATAGGTATAAGCAGAGAAGAGTTATTAGAAAAAATTGGAAATTATGATGCACTTGTAGTAAGAAGTGCAACAAAAGTAAATGCAGAGCTATTAAATAAAGGAAAAAATTTAAAAATAATTGGAAGAGCAGGAAATGGAATTGATAATATATCTATAGAAGAAGCTACAAAAAGAGGGGTAATTGTAGCAAATACACCGGAAAGTAATATTATATCTGCTTGTGAGATTTCAATAGGATTAATGTTTGCAGGAGCTAGAAGTATATGCTATGCAAGTAATGAAACTAAAAGTGGAAAATGGATAAGAAATCAATTAGAAGGAACTGAATTATATGGTAAAACACTGGGGATAGTAGGATTAGGAAGAATAGGTGGCTTAATGGCTACTAGAATGAAAGCTATGGGTATGAATTTAATAGCCTATGATCCATATATAACTGATGAAAGATTTGAAAAATATGGAGTAACTAAAAAAGAGACTTTAGAAGAGTTGTGTAAAGAAGCAGACATAATAACAGTACATACTCCAAAAACAGAAGAAACAAAAGGGATGATAAGTTATAAACAAATTGAGTTAATGAAAACAGGAGTACACTTAGTAAATGGTGCTAGAGGTGGAATAATAGATGAAAAAGCAGCATATGAAGGATTAAAAAGTGGTAAAATAGCTAGCTTTGGACTTGATGTACATGAAACAGAACCAAGAACAGAAAGTCCATTATATGAACTTGATAATGTTACAGTAACCCCACATATAGGAGCAAATACATATGATGCTCAAAGAAATGTAGGACTTAATATTGCAGAACAAATTTTAAATGGTTTAAATGGAGAGATAGTTGAAAATGCCGTTAATTTGCCTACTATGAATAGAGATGAATTAAAAGAAGCAAAACCTTATTTAAACTTACTAGAAAAAATAGGAAAAATGTATTATCAATATAATAAAGAAATAGTAAAAGCGATAGAAGTGTCTTACTGGGGGGATGCTGCAAAACAATATACTGAAATGATGGATATAGCCTTTTTAAAAGGATTTTTAAGTACAGTAATGAGTGAAAAAGTAAATTATATAAATGCTAAAATATTTGCTGAAAAAAATGGAATTGCTCTTAATATTCAAAAAAATAAAGAAGAATATAAAAATCATTCAAATGCTATAAAGATTAAATATATTTTAAAAGATAAAGAGGTTGTATTTTTAGGAAATATTGCTTCAAATGGAGAACCAAAACTTCTTGAAATAGATGGATATGAAGTAGATGTGAAACTTACTGAGTATTTATTACTTATAAACAATAATGATGTACCAGGAGTAATAGGTAAAGTAGGAACTATAGTAGGAAATGAAAATATTAATGTTGCTACAATGACAGTTGCTAGAAAACAAAAAGGTGATAAAGCACTTATGATACTAAATGTAGATGATTATATAGCTGATGAAGTATTAGAAAAATTTAATGAATATTTAGAAATTAATTTTGCAAAACTATTAAAACTTTAAGGAGTAACAATATGAATTATATAGTAGGATATGCTGCGTCAGCTTTTGAAAAAAATATTTATGATTCTATAAACTATGCAAAAGAAAATGGATTTAAAGCAGTAGAATTAAATGTAAATATGCCTATTTTTTTTCCTGAAAACTTTTCATTAGAAGAAAGGGAAAAAATAAAAAACTATGCAAAAGAGCATAATATAATAATTACACTTCATGGACCAGAAGATATTACTTTTTTACAACTTCAAGATGGTATCAATATAGCATCTATTAATAGAATAAAAGATGTTATTGATTTCGCAAATGATATCGAAGCAAAATTTTTAACACTTCATATAGGTGCAAGTGTATGTTTTACATTAACAGATAAAAAAATATATATTGATGAAATGTTTTATGAAAAATATAAAAAGAGATTAGAAGAAAATTTATTAGAAATAATAAATTATAGTAAAGATAAAGTAAAAATTTGTATTGAAAATTCAGGAAGATTTCCAGAAGTATTAGTTCAAGAGACACTAAGTGAATTTATAAAAAAATATGACTTGTATCTTACATGGGATATAGGGCATTCTTATAAAAATGTTTATAATGAAGTTGATTTTTTTATAAAGAACAAAAATAAAATAAGGGTATCTCATGTACATGATAATAACGGAAAAAGCGATCATCAAATACTTGGAGAAGGAAATATAGATATAAAAAAACATTTTGAGATAATTGGAGAAAATGTTATTTATATTTTAGAAGTAAGACCTAGGGAAAATGCTACGACGTCACTTAAGAAATTAGAAAAAATACTAAAATAAGCTGCCATTATGGCAGCTTAAATTTTTTGCGCTGAAAAAATAAGAGAAACAGAGTTAAAAGAAAATTTATCACCTTTAAAATTAGAATAATAGTTGATATTTTTAAACCCAATTTTAGTTAACATATTATCTATTTCATGTTTTTTAAGTGGAATAAGTGGGATAGAATTTTCTATAATTTTATTTTTTTCTTTTATTTCTAAGATAGTATTAAATTTAATAATATCATTATTAATAATATAATTTCTAATAAATTTAATTTTATCATTTTCTATAGTAGATAAAGATGAAATATTATTATTTAAAATCCTATCATAGTTTATTATCTGACAAATAAGGTATCCTTTATCATTTAATAACTTAAAAGATTTTTTTAAAAAATCATAAATATTATTTTTTGTATTTAAATGAACAATAGTATTTCCAAATGATATTATTTTATCAAATTTTTTATTGTTAAAAAAAGTGTCTATTTTTAACATATCTAAATAAATAAAATTTATATTTGGATATTTTAATTTTGCAAAATTCAATAAATCATTATTCAAATCAATAGCAAAAATATTTTTAGATTTTAAAGAAAGAAGACCACTTAAAGAACCAGTAGCAGCTCCCACATCTAATATAATTTCATTATTTTTTATAGGTGATATATTTTCAATAAAATCAAGTTGCGATTTATTTTGTGGGAAAATATAATCATAATATTTTGCGATTTCACTATAAAACATAGAATACTCCTTATTTTCTATTAAAATTTAAATAATTCATCATAGTCTTTATTAGTATTTTTTATTTTTAAAATATAGTCAATATTTTCAATAAATAAATCTACCAATTTTGGATCAAAATGCCTTCCTTTTTCAGATAAAATATAATTTATTACTTTTTCAATAGGCCAAGCTTCTTTATACACTCTTTTATGTGAAAGTGCATCAAATACATCACAAATAGCTGTAATTCTACCATAAATATGAATTTCTTCTCCTTTAAGGCCTTTAGGATAACCAGTTCCATCCCATTTTTCGTGGTGTTCATTAGAAATAATAGAAGCAGCTTTTAATATTTCTCTATTTGAATTACTTAATATATCATACCCTATTATAGTATGTTTTTTTATTAGTTCAAATTCATCTTTTGTTAACTTTGAGGGTTTGTTTAATATTTGTTCTGGGATACCTATTTTTCCTATATCATGCATAGGCGAAGCTGCTCTTAATATTTCACATTCATCTTTAGAAAGTCCATATTTTAAAGCTAAAAAATATGAAAAATCAGCAACTCTTTTTACATGATGATGAGTTTCTTTAGAACGTGTTTCTACAACTTCACCAAGTGTTGTAATAATTTCTTTTTGGGTATTAATAATTTCTTCATTTAAAAAGAAATTATCAAGTGCAGTTGATACATTAGTGGAAAATATTTTTAATAAATTTTTATCAACATTAGAAAAGCCTCTAGAGTCTTTAAAGTATATAATGGATTTTGATTCATTAATCGACTCAAAACAACCAAAGAATTCATCTTTATTAATTATAAAATTATTATTTATGTCTAAGTCAGTCAATTTTTCTTTTAAGAGAATATCATTCATTTCATCAATAGTTAAACCAATATATTTAAAAAAATTACCAGTAGCAGCGACTATTTTCATAGAATTATTATCTTTAAATGACATAAAGCTTGATGGTTGAAAATAAAACATAGAATCGGAAGAATCTATCAAAGACGAAAGCTCTTCTAGTAATAATTCAGCAAAATTTTTCATTTTTTGATTAGGTGAAAAAAGTTTTGAAGAAGATTTTATTATTTTTTCAAGACCGTTTTTACTATGTTCAATAGTACGAATATCCTTATATCCTCTTAATGAGGAGATAACAGTTGTAAATAATTTTTGAGAAGTTAATTCTGTTTTTTCTTTATAATCATTAATATCATAATTAATAATTACATTTCTTTCTGGTGCAGTACCAGCTTGACCAGTACGTAATATAATACGAATAGCTCTATTTTTTAGTTCTTCTCTAATGTATTTTGTGATTTTTAAACCAGAATCAAGAGTATCCATAACTACATCTAATAAAATAATTGCAGCATCAGAATGTTTTTTTAATGCATTTTTAGTTTCATCATCATTAAAACAACTAATAAATTCAATTGGTTTTTCTTCAAATTCTACATTTTTTAAAACTAATTTTGTAACTGTATGTATATCCTCTTCATCATCAGCAATAATAATTTTCCAATTATCATCAAAGTTTTTAGATGCTTTAAAATCAATATTTGTATCATCAGCAAAAAAAATATTTTCCATAAATTCCCCCAAGAATAGTATTTAATATAACTTTAAATAATAAGTATTTTGATATGTTTAAAACTAAACTTTAGTATATATATATTTTATCAAAAAATAATTAAATGGTAAAGAAAAACACAAAGGAAAACCTTTGTGTTTAAATATTAATTTAATTTTTTTGATAAAATTTCATTAGCAATTTTTGGATTCACTTTTCCTTTAGTTGCTTTCATTATTTGCCCAACAAGGAAACCTAGTACTTTTTTATTTCCTTCTTTATATTGCTTAACGACATTTTCATTTTCAAAAATAACTTTATCAACAATTGCTTCAATTTCACTACTATCATTTGATTGTAATAAAGATTTTTCTTCAATTATTTCAAGAGCTGTTTTATTAGTTTTTAATATTTCATCAAAGACTAGAGTAGCAGAGCTACTATTTATTTTGTTTTCTTTAGTAAGTTTTATAATAGTCGCTAATTCTTTAGCAGGTAAATTAAAATCTTTTGCTTCTATTTTTTGTTCATTTAATATTCGAATAACATCTCTTAATATCCAATTACTTGCATTTTTTGCATCAGCACCTTCTTTTACAATGTCTTCAAAATAATTAGCTAAATATTTATCTGCTACAATAATAGATGCGTCAGTTTCTGTTAATGCGTAATCTTTTATAAATCTTTCTTTTTTTATACTTGGTAATTCAGGTAAAGATGCTTTTGCATTTTCTAAAATTTCATTTTTAACAATTAAAGGGATAATATCAGGTTCTGGAAAGTATCTATAATCATGTGCTTCTTCTTTTCCTCTCATAGGTATAGTTTTTCCTTTTGCACTATCCCATCTTCTTGTTTCTTGTATAATTTTATAATCTTCACCATATTTATAAAGTTCAGATTGTCTTTTTTGTTCTTTAAGTAGAGCTTTTTCAAGTTCTTTAAATGAATTTATGTTTTTTAATTCTACTCTAGTATTTAATTTTGTATCTCCTACTTTTCTCATAGAAATATTAGCGTCACATCTTAGAGAACCTTCTTCCATTTTACAATCTGATATATCAGCATATTCTAAAATATTTTTTAATGTTTTTAAAAATATAATTGCTTCATCAATGGATCTAATATCAGGTTCTGTAACTATTTCTATTAGAGGAACACCAACCCTATTATAGTCAATATATGATACTGGTTCGAATTCATCATGTACTAATTTACCAGCATCTTCTTCCATATGAATTCTATTGATTCTTATTCTTTTAGAGCCTTGTTCAGTTTCAATATCTACATAGCCATCTTGACATATAGGTAAATCATATTGAGATATTTGATAAGCTTTTGGTAAATCAGGATAGAAATAATTTTTTCTATCCATTTTATTTAAAGTATTGATATTACAATTGATTGCGAGCCCAGCTTTTACAGCTAGTTCTATAACTCTTTCGTTCATTACGGGTAAAGTACCAGGAAGTCCAAGACAGATTGGACAAGTATTTTCATTAGGTTTTTTACCAAATTTAGTTGAACAATTACAAAATATTTTTGTTTTAGTATCTAATTCAACATGTATTTCTAATCCAATAATAGTTTCTAAAGTCATTATTTTACCCCCTCAAAAGCTTTGGCAGCTCTAAGAATTTTTTCTTCATCAAAATGTTTACCAATTAGCTGAATTCCAATAGGCAATCCATCTTTATTTTTACCACTTGGAATTGATATAGCAGGAACACCAGCTAAGTTGATATTTATAGTATAAATATCAGCAAGATACATTTCTAGAGGGTCAGATGTTTTTTCACCTATTTTAAATGGTAGTACAGGTGATATTGGACTTAATATTAAATCATACTTTTCAAAAATTTCTTTGTATTGATCTTTGATTTTTTTCTTTAATTTAAGAGCTCTATTATAATAGGCATCGTAATATCCAGAAGAAAGAGCATAAGTTCCTAACATTATACGTCTTTTAACTTCTTTTCCAAATGCTTCTGTTCTTGAATTTACCATGATATCATTTACATCTTCATACGTTTTAGTTCTATATCCATATCTTATACCATCAAATCTAGCAAGATTTGAGCTAGCTTCAGCAGAAGATATTATATAATATGCTGAAAGTCCTTCTTCTGTAATGGGCATAGAGATATATTCTACTTTAGCACCAAGAGATTTAAATTTTTCTATTGTTTCAAGAAAATTATTTTTAATCTCTTCATTTAATCCTTTTTTTATAAATTCTTTAGCAACTGCAATTTTCATATTTTGTATATCAACATTATTTAATTTATCTAAATAAGTATCGTATTTAAGTTTTGCACTTGTATTATCTAATTTATCATGACCTTGAATAACTTCTAAGCAAAGAGCAGCATCATCAATACTTCTTGTAATTGGACCAATTTGATCAAGAGATGAACCAAAAGCAATAAGTCCAAATCTTGATACTTTTCCATAAGTAGGTTTTAATCCTGTAACTCCACAAAATCCAGCCGGTTGTCTTATACTTCCTCCTGTATCACTACCAAGGGAAATAGGAACAAATTTTGCTGCAACACTAGCAGAAGAGCCACCAGAAGAGCCACCAGGAACTCTACTTATATCCACTGGATTTTTAGTAGGTCCAAAATATGAATTTTCACATGATGAACCCATTGCAAATTCATCCATATTTACTTTTCCTATAATTATAGCATCTTCAGCTTTTAATTTTTTTATAACGGTAGCATCATATGGCGGAATAAAATCTTCTAACATTTTTGAAGCACAAGTTGTTTTTATTCCATCAGTACAAATGTTATCTTTTATAGCTATTGGAATTCCAGCCAATTTCCCTAAACTTTCACCGTTTTTAATTTTATCATCTATTTCTTCAGCTTGCTTTTTAGCTAATTCTTTTGATAAAGTAATAAAACTATTTATTTGTTTATCTTCTTTTTCTATTTTTTCATATATTTTATTTATTAAATCAATAGCACTAATCTTTTTATTAATTATAGCTTCTCTTATCTCTATAGCACTCATTTCAAAAATATCCATATTATCCCCCTTATTCTATTACTTTAGGTATCTCTATACTAGTACCATTCATTTTTTTAGTATTTTTAAATAACTTTTCTTTATTTTCAAAAACTTCTACTTCATCTTTTCTAAATTCTGAATTAGTTTCACTAAAATCATAACTTTCTATATCAGAAAGATCGAAATTATCAATAGTAGCAAAATGTTCTAGTACAGTTTCAAATTCTTTTGCTAAATTTTCAGCTTCATTTTTAGTGAATTTTAATTTTGCTAATTTAGCAATATAATTTACTTTATCAACAGTTATTTTCATTATTAATCCCCCTTTATGGTTTAATTCTTTTTAAATCTCTAGGTATTAAACTAGCTTCTCTGATATTAGTTAAATTTAGTATTTGCATTGTTAACCTTTCTAAACCAATTGCAAATCCGCCATGAGGTGGCATACCATATTTAAATGTATCTGTATAAAATTCAAAATTTTCAGGTTTCATATCAAATTTTTTAATATTTTCTATTAACATTTTATAATCATGTATTCTTTGCCCTCCAGTTGTTATTTCAAGTCCTTTATAAATTAGATCAAAACTTCTAGTAACTTCTTTTTTCGATTCATGAGGCATAGTATAAACAGGTCTTTTTGAGATTGGATATTCTGTTACAAAAATAAAATCACTATTATATGTTTCTTTTACATATTTAGAAAATATTTTTTCTCCTTCAGCATCAAGATTCCCTATTGGAGAACGTTTATTAAATTTTTCTAATAAAATATCTTGAGCTTCTTTTAATGAAATTCTAGGTATTTTGAAATTTTCTTCTAACGTTATATTAAACATATCTAATTCTTTTTTACAAGTCTTATTTAAATGAGAAAAAATATAGTTTAGAATATCTTCTTCAAGTTTCATTATATCTTCTTCATTTTCAATAAATCCCATTTCGACATCTAAACTTATATATTCGCTTAAATGTCTCCAAGTATTATGCAATTCAGCTCTATAAGCGTGTCCTATTTCAAATACTCTTTCAAAACCAGCTCCTACCATCATTTGTTTATAAAATTGAGGACTTTGAGCTAAAAATGATCTTCTTCCATAGTAATCAACAGTAAACATTTCGCTTCCACCTTCTGTAGAAGAATCAATAATTTTTGGAGTATGTATTTGTGAGAAATTTTTTGATTTTAAATATGTTTTAAATCCTTCTTCAATTTCTTGTTGTATTTTAAATATAGCCCTTATATTTGGTCTTCTAAGAGCAATAGTTCTATTATCTAGTTGTGTTTCTAATTTAGCTTGAATAGTTTTTTTATTTATTTCAAATGGTAAACTATCATATACTTTTCCAAGAAGATTTAAATCTTCAACTTGCATTTCAATATTATTTATAGCTTTAGGGTTTTCGACTACTTTACCAATAACAGTAATAGGTGTTTCTAGCTTTAAATTTTCTAGTTGTTCTTTTGTCATAACTAATTGAATAACACCAGTTTTATCTCTAAGAATTACAAAATTTACTTGTCCTAAAGAATTAATTCTGTGAACCCAACCAGTTAATTTAGCTTTTTGTGGTTTTTCTTTTAATAAAGTCTCAATATAAATTCTTTCCATGTTTTTCCCCCTGTTAAATAAATTAAATTGTATAAAAAAAACTCTCCACGATCCATACATATACGTGAAGAGTATAATTTCAAAAAAATTATAATTAGTCCTTTTCACAAAGTACGGAAACATTTCTAAGAATGCTCGATACCCGTCGGAAATAACGTCCCGAATACGTCTAAGCCTACTAATTTTAATCAAAATTAAAACTTTCGGTTAGCAGCTCGAAGGTGTTCTTCAATATAAGCTTCGTTGCTAGACTCTCACCGTCACTAGCTCGCTCATAACTACATCTTATATTTACTCTCCTTGTCATCGCCTTTAAAACTAGGTAGTATTAAATTGTTAATGCATTGTACTATTTTTTTATACAATTGTCAAGTTTTTTTGTTATTTTGCTAAGTATATAATTTTATTTCTATCTTTATTGTCATTGGAAAATAAAAACTTAATCTGTTTTTTTAATAAATTGATAGTTATAATTACAATATCGTCATAAAGAAGATGATTTGACTCAGTTATAGTAATTATTTTATTAATTGGTATAAAAGTTTCGCTATATTCATAGTCTCTTTCATTATTTATTTTTATTTCTTTTCCTTTGTTAAAAATAATTAATTCTCGTTCTCCTATTAAATATAGAGCACTAGTTAATTTAGTAGTAATATTTTCTTCTTTATTATAAAGAAATTCGTCAGGTTGAAACACAAAATCTTTTATTTCAATATCTATTTTAGAAAGCATTATATTATAAATATTTTCCAAATTATTAAATATTTTAGATTTTGGTAGGCTAGGAGTTTCTTCTTTAAAATCAATATATTTTTCTCTTAAGTATTTTATAAATTCTTCTATAGTAATTGAAGCAGAAGAATTAAAGTGAATAACTATTTCTTGATCATTTTTTATAATAATAAGTTTTCCTAAAAGAAGTTCTCTTGAAATTTTAATAACATCAATTTCACTGTAAAAAAATTTTGTTTCTAAAAATTTTTCTTTTGAATCATCCAAAATATAGAGATAATCTTTAAAAGCAAAAATGAGTAAACCACTATTTTCTATTTTATAATCAGAAATATGTAATGCAAATTCAAAATCTTTTTCGTTATTTTTAAAATTTTCTTGAAATTTTAAAGGAATTTTATCAAAGTTGTAGTACTTATCTATAAAAGGCTCTCCTTTTTTGTAATATTTTTCAATATTTACCATAATTTACCACCCTACTTTCTATAAATTAGTTTAATTTATTACCTTACATATATTATATAACTTAAATAAATATTTTCCTTTTTTTTAAATAAAAAAAATAAATTAATCTAAAATCCTTAAGAATGAACGATTAGAGCGGTTTTGTGACATAAAGTATAAAAAAAAATCAAAAAAAATTTGATTTTTTTAAAAAAATGTTGTATAACTTAATTGTAAGTGGTGTTGTTGAAAAAAAAACAACATAAATTAGAAATGAAAATAACGGAATTAAAAAAAGTTAATAAAGTTTTATTGAGTAATTATATGAAAGCTTTTAGAGATTTTAAAAGGTATATTAAGTTGGTTTATAAAGTTATATAAAAAAACAAATAAAAGAATTGTTATTTTAACAAAAACATTATATTATGTTTATATAAACAATTTTAAGAGTTTTTATTTAACAAAATGTTTGTTAAAAAAACACACTATAAGGAGGAAGTATTTATGAAAAAAGCTGTTACACTATTATTAGCTGGTTCATTATTAGCTGCAACTACAACAACTGCATATGCAGGAGGATTATTCAAAAGAAAATCAAAAGAAAAAATGATTGGGGTTACTATTTACAAATACGATGATAACTTCATGGCTTTAGTAAGACAAGCAATTGAAAAAGGTGCAGAAGGTAAATCAGGAATAAAAGTACTTATGAATGATTCACAAAATGACCAATCAAAACAAAATGACCAAATTGATGTACTTATATCTAAAGGTGTTAGTGCACTTGCAATCAACTTAGTTGACCCTGCTGCAGCACAAACAGTTATTGAAAAAGCAAGAAAAGAAAACATACCTGTAGTATTTTTTAACAAAGAGCCTAGTCAAAAAGCATTAAATAGTTATGACAAAACTTATTATGTAGGAACAGAATCAAAAGAAGCAGGAATTATTCAAGGAGAATTAATAGCTAAACATTGGAAAATGCATTCAGAATGGGATTTAAATAAAGACGGTGTATTACAATATGCATTATTAAAAGGAGAACCTGGACATCCAGATGCAGAAGCAAGAACAGAATATGTTATAAAAACACTTAATGAAAAAGGAGTAAAAACTGAAAATCTTCATTTAGATACTGCTATGTGGGATACAGCACAAGCAAAAGATAAAGCAGAAGCTTGGTTATCAGGACCAAATAGAGATAAAATAGAAGTATTTATTACAAATAATGACGCAATGGCTTTAGGAGTTATTGAAGCATTAAAAGCTAATGGAAAAACTAATATACCAGTATATGGAGTAGATGCATTAGCAGAAGCATTAGTAAAAATTGAAAAAGGTGAACTTCAAGGAACAGTTCTTAATGATGCGTCAAGTCAAGGACAAGCTACATTAGACTTAGCAGTAAATTTAGCAAATGGAAAAGATCCTTTAGAAGGAACAAATTGGAAATTAAAAAATAAAGCAGTAAGAGTTCCTTATGTAGGAGTAGATGCAGAGAATTTAGCACAATTTAAATAAAACTAAATAGGGTGCTTGCATAGCTTGCACCCTAATTTTATAAAAGGAGTCAACATGAATATGAGTAATGATAATAAATATATTCTAGAAATGATAAATGTGACAAAAGAATTTCCTGGGGTAAAAGCTCTAGATAATGTAACGTTAAAAATAAGACCTCATTCAGTTCATGCATTGATGGGAGAAAATGGTGCAGGAAAATCTACTTTGATGAAATGCTTGTTTGGAATATATAGAAAAAATTCGGGGAAAATATTATTAGATGGAAAAGAAGTAAATTTTACATCTTCTAAAGAAGCATTAGATCATGGGGTTTCAATGGTGCATCAAGAACTAAATCAAGTACTACAAAGAAATGTAATGGATAATATTTGGCTTGGAAGATATCCAATTAAAAATGGATTTGTAGATGAAGCTAAAATGTATAAAGATACTAAAAAAATATTTGAAGATTTAGATATCGATATAGATCCTAGAGTAAAAGTAAGCACTCTATCTGTATCACAAATGCAAATGGTTGAAATAGCTAAAGCAGTTTCATATAATTCAAAAATTATAGTAATGGATGAGCCTACTTCATCATTAACGGAAAAAGAAGTTAATCATTTATTTAAAATTATTAGAAAACTTAGAGAAAAAGGGGTAGGAATTATATATATATCTCATAAAATGGAGGAAATATCAGAAATATCAGATGATATTACGATACTTAGAGATGGTCAATGGATAGGGACAGAACCTGTAGCAGGACTTACAACAGATAAAATTATTAATATGATGGTTGGTAGGGATTTAACTCATAGATTTCCAGAAAAAACAAATAAACCAGAAGAAAATATAATTTTAGAAGTTAAAGAATTAACGGCAAAAAATCAACCTTCTATTCAAAATGTTTCATTTAAATTAAGAAAAAGTGAAATATTAGGAGTAGCAGGACTTGTAGGGGCAAAACGTACTGACATAGTAGAAACTATATTTGGTATAAGAGAAAAAGCAAGTGGAAAAATCATTTTAAATGATAAGGAAATAGAAAATAAAGATCCTAAAACAGCTATTCAAAATGGATTTGCTTTAGTAACAGAAGAAAGAAGGGCAACTGGGATATTTGACATGTTAGATATTAGATTTAATTCGACTATTTCTAATATGGCAGCATATCAAATGCCAAATACACTTTTAGATGATCATAAAATGAAAAAAGATACACAGTGGGTAATTGACAGTATGAGAGTTAAAACACCAAAACAAGAAACTAGCATAGGCAGTCTTTCAGGAGGAAATCAACAAAAAGTAATATTAGGTAGATGGTTATTAACAGAACCAGATATTCTTATGCTAGATGAGCCTACAAGAGGTATAGACGTAGGGGCAAAATTTGAAATATATCAATTAATGATAGATTTAGCAAACAAAGGGAAAAGTATTATTATGATCTCTTCTGAAATGCCAGAATTATTAGGAGTAACAGATAGAATACTTGTAATGAGTAATGGTAAAGTAGCTGGAATTGTTAATACAAAAGAAACTAGTCAAGAAGAAATACTAATGTTAACTGCTAAGTATTTATAATAAGGAGTGAATTAAATTGAAAACAACATCAAAAGATATAGGGAAATTTATAATGGATAATGTATTATATTTAGTTTTATTTGTTCTTTTATTTATAATAGTAATTAAAGAACCAACTTTTTTAAGTATAAGAAACTTTAAAAATATTTTGACTCAATCATCAGTTAGGATAATTATAGCACTTGGAGTAGCAGGACTTATTGTTACTCAGGGAACAGACCTTTCAGCAGGACGTTTAGTTGGACTAACAGCACTTGTATCAGCGACACTATTACAATCAATGGATAATGTAAATAAAGTATACAAGTCTTTAGGTCAAATACCTATTTGGGTTGTAATAATAATTGTAATGATTGTTGGAGGATTCTTTGGTCTAATTAATGGTATAATTATAGCAAAATTTAATGTAACGCCATTTATAGCAACGCTGGGTACAATGATTATAATTTATGGGGTAAATTCATTATATTATGATTATGTTGGGGCAACTCCAGTAGCAGGATTTGATGAAAGATATAGTAATTTTGCACAAGGGGCTTTTCAGATAGGAAGTTTTGAGATACCATATTTAATTATTTATGCGCTTATAGCAATAATATTTATGTGGGTATTATGGAATAAAACAATATTTGGTAAAAATATATTTGCAGTTGGAGGGAATCCTGAAGCAGCAACTGTATCAGGGGTAAATGTAACAAGTACTTTATTAAAAATATATACTTTAGCAGGAGCTTTTTATGCATTTGGTGGTATGCTTGAAGCAGGAAGAATAGGTTCTGCTACAAATAACTTAGGATTTATGTATGAGTTAGATGCTATCGCTGCCTGTGTTGTTGGAGGAGTATCATTTAGTGGAGGAGTTGGAACTGTACCTGGAGTAGTAACAGGGGTAATTATATTTACAGTTATTAACTATGGTCTTACTTATGTAGGAGTAAATCCTTATTGGCAATTTATAATCAAAGGGTTGATTATAATTGTAGCTGTTGCACTTGATACTATAAAATACATTAAGAAAAAATAATAGTGTAATAAAAAAGGCTCTTGAGTTTTACTCAAGAGCCTTTTTTTACTTATATTAAAAATAATTTTTACTATTTTCAAGTAATTGTATTAAAAAATTATATATTCTTCTAGTAGATTTTATATCCAGTTTTTCTTCAGGTGTATGAGCTCCAAAAATGTTTGGACCAAATGAAATTATATCAATATTATTTATTTTCTCTGATATTATTCCACATTCAAGTCCAGCATGAACAGCTTTTATTTTTGGTTCAGTATTTGCAAATTTTTTATATTCTTTTATGCATATTTCCCTTATTTTTGAATCTTTTTTATATTCCCAGGCAGGATAATCAGCATTTGATTTAAAAGAAATATTTAATATTTTTGCTAAAGAGTAAAGTTTTTGTATAATTAATGTTTTTCGAGTTAAAACAGAACTTCTTATTGCACTTTTAAATAGGATTTTATCTTTATGAGATTCTATAACTCCTAAATTTAAAGAGGATTCAACAAGATTATTAATATTTTTACTCATTGATTCTATTCCATTAAAATGTAAAAATAATAAATTTATTATTTTATTTGAAATTTCTTTAGAAATAATCTTTTTTATATTTTCATTTAAAACTTCAATAGTAAGCTTAATATTTTCTTCTATACCTAAATATTCTTTATTAAACATTTGATTTAAATTATTAATTACATTATTTAATTCATTAAAATCAGAATTAGTAGCAATAATTGCATCAGACTCTCTTGGAATAGCGTTGTCTTTTGAGCCACCCCATATTTTTACAAGTGCTAAATCAAAATTAGAATTAAGTTCATTTAAAATTCTTCCAAGAAGTTTATTAGCATTGGCTCTTTCTTTAATTATATCCATACCAGAATGACCACCGATAAGACCTCTAATTTTTATATGAAAAATATTACTATAATTATTACTTTTATATGTTAAAGGAATAGTAAAAATACCTCTGGCTCCACCAGCACAGCTTACATAAAATTCTCCTTCTTCTTCAGTATCTATATTTAACATAATTTTACTTTCAAGTTTTGAATAATTAAAATTACTAGCTCCTCCCATACCTTGTTCTTCATCACTAGTTAAAAATATTTCTAATTTTGGATGTTTTAAATTATTAGAATCAAGTAAAGCAAGAGCATATGCAACAGCAATTCCATTATCAGCTCCAAGAGTTGTTCCACTAGCTTTTATAAAATTACCGTCAACTTGAAGTTTTATAGGGTCTTTAGAAAAATCATGAACTGTATTTTGATTTTTCTCACATACCATATCTGTGTGTCCTTGAATAACAATCGAAGGAATATTTTCATATCCAGAAGTAGCTTCTTTTTTTATTAATATATTATTAAATTTGTCTTTATAAACTTCTAGATTTCTTTTTTTAGCAAAATCTTCTAAGTAATTTGCAATTTCTATTTCATTTTTTGAGCCTCTAGGTATCTTGCTTATTTCATTAAAATAATAAAATATTTTTTCATTTAACAAATCTTTTAATTCCATTTTTTACACTCCTTAAACTTCTTTTTATTTAAAAATAGTTGCATTATATCAATGTTTTTTCATTTAAATTAATTCCAAATTTCATCTTTTAAAATCGGTATAGAACGATGGGCAACGGCAGTAACAACTTCATTTAAATGTAAAAGACCAATGCTAAAAAATACAGCAACACTAATATGTTCTTCATTTCTTGCAATCCCTATTTTACCGCCAACACTTAAGCCATTAGTTTTTGTCATAACTTGTGCAATAGCTTCTCTAATAGCACCAGCTACAGCACCATCATGTACGTGGCAATCTTGAATTATATGTTTTCTTTTGGATGCTACTAAGGTATTTTCAATTATTTTTGGTATTATATTTGGTAATTTTCCTCCAATATCAACAGCAGTAGTTTTAATTTTATATTTTTCAAATTTTTCATTTAATTTGTTTTCTTCTTCTCTAGTAGATAATGACATTTTTATAGCTATTTTTGCAATTTCTGCACTTTTATTTTTCATATTTTCACCTCAAAAAATATTATACATAAATATCTATATTTTGTATAGTTTTAATTAAAAAAAGCTGTCAAAGTTTGACAGCTTTAAATTAAAATTCTTTAATGAAAATGTTTTGTGTTCTATCAGGGCCAACTGATACCATCGAGATAGAACATCCTATTATTTCTTCAATTCTTTTAATATATTTTTTACAGTTTTCAGGTAATTCTTCATAATTTTTTATTGAAGTTATATCTTCTTTCCAACCATCTAACTCTTCGTATATAGGGATAGCTCTTTGTAATTTTTCTATAGATGCAGGGACATAGTCGTATCTTTCGCCGTCGATTTCATAAGCTATAGCTATTTTAATTTTCTCAAAACCACTTAAAACATCAATTTTTGTAAGAACTACATCAGTAAGTCCGTTAATATCTACAGCATATTTACCAACGACTAGATCTAACCATCCACATCTTCTAGGTCTACCGGTAGTTGCTCCGTATTCGCCACCGATAGCTCTTAATTTTTCACCAGTTTCATTATTTAATTCTGTAACAAAAGGACCTTCACCAACTCTAGTAGTATAAGCTTTCATTACTCCTATTCTTTTATTAATTTTATTTGGTGCAATTCCTACACCAGTAGTTACGCCTCCAGTTGTTGGAGAAGAAGAAGTAACATATGGGTAAGTACCAAAATTAATATCAAGCATCATAGCTTGAGCCCCTTCAAATAACACAAATTTATCTTCTTTTAATGCTTGATTTATATCAGGGACACTATCTATTATTCTATCTTTTAATTTTTTAGCATATTCAGTATATTCATTAAAAATTTCATCAAAATTTAAAGGTTTTTCATTATAAATTTTAGTTAATAATTCGTTTTTTTCATTTAAATTATCTTTTAATTTTTCTTTGAATATATTAATATCTAATAAATCAGCAGCTCTTATACCACATCTAGAAATTTTATCAGCATAACAAGGACCAATCCCTCTTTTAGTTGTACCAATTTTTTTATTTCCTCTAGCATTTTCTTTTACTTCATCAAGTTTAATATGATAAGGCATAATGATATGAGCTCTATCACTAATAAATAAGTGATCTGTTTTAGCACCTTTTTCATCTAAAGTTTCAATTTCTTTTAATAAAACTTTCGGATCAACAACAACACCTGGACCTATTATACATTTTCCATTTCCATGTAACATTCCAGAAGGTAATAAATGTAAAATAAATTTTTCTCCATTTACAACAACAGTATGTCCTGCATTATTTCCACCTTGAAATCTTACAACATAATCAGCTTTATGAGCTAATACGTCAATTATTTTCCCTTTTCCCTCATCTCCCCATTGAGTTCCGACTACTACATATCCTGCCATATTTAACTCTCCTTCCATTCTATTAAAGTTTAGTTACTTTTCCAATATAAGGTAAATTTCTATGTTTTTCTGCATAATCAATACCATATCCTACAACAAATTCATCAGGTATTTTAAATCCTGTAAAATCAACTTTTACATCTACCTCTCTTCTTTCTGGTTTATCTAATAAAGTACATATTTTAAGTGATTTTGGTTCTCTAAGTTTTAGTATTTCATATACCTTTTTAAGGGTAAATCCAGTATCTATTATATCTTCTACAATTAATACATTTCTATCAGATATATTTTCTTCAATATCTTTTTTTATTTTTACATTTCTAGAACTTTCCATTGAATTACCATAGCTTGAAACAACCATGAAATCAAGTTTTACATCATCAATCCCTATTTCTCTAGCTAAATCAGATAAAAAAACGACAGAGCCTCTAAGTAATCCAATAAGAATAAGTTCATCAGTATTCTTATATGTATTAGTTATTTCATTTGCTAATTCTTTTACTTTTTTTTTGATATTTTCTTTTGAAATCATAACATCAATTTTATAATTCATAATATCCCTCCATATTTAAAATTAAAAAAACCTAAGTATATACTTATGGATATACTTAGGTTTAGATATTTATAGTTAAAATATTTGATTTTTTAATAGACAAATAATTACTCGTAGAGTAATATAAAATTTTCATAATAACCACCTATATTTAATTTTTCAACAGTTATTATTTTAACATAAATATTAAAAAAATACAATAAAAAATGTATATAAAATATGTATAGTAAAATTTATATTATAAATATTATTATTTAATTAAATTGAAATTTATTTGAAAAAAACGAAGGAGTATTATATAATAAATGTAAGGATATATCAATACAAACGGAGGTAATCTATGAAGAAAGTAGAAGCGATTATAAGAAGAGAAAAATTAAAAGTAGTAAAAGAAGGATTAATGGAAATAGGAATTGATGGGATGACTGTTAGCGAAGTAAAAGGATTTGGTAAACAAAGGGGATATAAAGAAATATTTAGGGGGACAGAATATACAGTAGAATTTTTACCTAAATTAAAACTTGAATTAGTTATATTAGATGAAAAACTTGAAGAAGTAATAAAAGTAATAACAGAAAGATCAAAAACAGGAAATATAGGAGACGGTAAAATATTTATTTATAATGTAGAAAATGTAGTACGAATAAGAACAGGAGAAGAAGGCGAAATTGCAGTATAATATATTTATAAAAAAGTTGTAACCAAAAGGTTATAACTTTTTTTATTTTATTTTTATAAAAAATATTTACTTAAAAAAATAAATTATAGTATAATGTAAATAGAGTATTATATTTTATTATGTAAGGAGTCGGTTATGAAATTTATAAAAAAATTTGATAAAACTGCAATTATTTTTGGAGATGAAAAAATATCGTATTTAAAACTTTTATCAAATGTAAAAAATTATACAGAATATTTACACATTGAAGAGGGAGAAAAAGTAGCTATATTTTCTGAAAATAGGCCAGAATATGTATACGCATTTTTAGGCATATGGCAAAAAAAAGGAATATGTAATCCTATTGATGCAGCAAATAATTATGATGAATTATTATATGTATTAAAAGATTCAGAACCAAAATTTATTTTTGTATCAAATAAAACACAAAATTTAGTAAAAAAAGTTATTGAAGAAAATAATTTAAAGATAAAAATAATAAATTATGAAGAAATAGAATTAAAATCTTATAAAGAAGAGGAATTAGAAGAAATTTATTTATTAGAACCTGAAAAAGTTTGCTTGATTTTATATACTTCAGGAACTACAGGCGATCCTAAAGGTGTAATGTTAACTCAAGATAACATAATAGCGCAGATAGAATCATTAGATAAATATAAAATGTATGAAAAAAGTGATGTATTTATTTCACTACTTCCTCTTCATCATATTTTACCTTTATTAGGTACAGCTATAATGCCTTTATATTTTGGAGCAACAATAGTATTTTTACAAGAATTATCTTCGGATAAAATAAAAGAAGCATTAATTAAAAATAAAGTAACAATGTTTATCGGAGTACCTAGATTATATGAAGTTTTTTATAGAGGAATTATGGCAAAAATTGAAGCTAGTAAAATAAGTACTTTTGTATTTAATTTAGCTAAAAAAATAAATAGTGAAAAAATAAGAAAAAAATTATTCAAAAAAATTCACGATGGATTTGGAGGAAATATTAAATTTTTAATTTCAGGAGGAGCAAAATTAGATTTAGAGATTTCAAAAGCTTTTTCCACTTTTGGATTTAAAATGGTTGAAGGATATGGGATGACAGAAACAGCTCCAATAATTTCTTTTACTAAACCAAATAATATAAAAAATGGTAAAGTTGGAAGTCCTCTTGACGGGGTAGAAGTAAAAATATCAGATGAAGGTGAAATACTTGTAAAAGGTAGAAATGTAATGAAAGGTTATTATAAAAAAGAAAAAGAAACAAGAGAAATATTTACAGAAGATGGATGGCTTAAAACAGGAGATTTAGGAGAAATAGATGAAGACAATTATATTAAAATAACAGGTAGAAAAAAAGAAATGATAGTATTATCTAATGGTAAAAATATAGATCCAGTTTCTGTAGAACAAGAAATATTGAGATTTTCAAAAGGATTAATAGAAGAGATAGGAGTAATTGATAATAATAATCATTTAAATGCTATAATTTATCCTAACTTTAACTTTATAAAAGAAAAAGAGATAAGTAATATTTCTGAAACTATAAAAAATAGTATTATTGAAAAATATAATATAAAAGCATTACCATATAAGAAAATTTTAGATTTTAAAATAACACAAACAGAATTACCAAAAACAAAACTTGGGAAATTAAGAAGATTTAAATTAAAAGAGTTATTACATGAAAATGAAACAGAGAAAAATATAATAGAAGAACCAAGTTATAGAGAATACAAGGTGCTAAAAGATTTTATATCTACATTATCAACTAAAATTATAAAGCCAACTTCTCATTTAGAGCTTGATTTAGCACTTGATTCACTTGATATGGTAGAATTAAAGGCATTTATATCAACAGCTTATGGAGTTGATATATCAGATAAAGATTTTACAGAACATATGATAGTAGAAGAAATGGCTAAATATTTAAAAGAAAAATCAAATACAAATGTAATTGATACGGATATTAATTGGAAAGAGATTTTAAATAAGGGAAAAAACATAGAATTACCTAAAACTCATATTTTATTATTATTTTTTAAATATTTGACGTCGCCTATATTAAAATTATATTTTAGATTTACTAAAAAAGGAATAGAACGATTATCAAAAAAAACTGTTATATTTGTAGGAAATCATCAAAGTTTTGTAGATAGCTTTGCCATATTATCAGCACTTCCTAATAAAATATTAAAAAATACATATTTTTTAGCAAAAATAAAACATTTTGATAATAGAGTTATGAAAAGTATAGCAAATAGATCAAATATAGTAATAGTAGATATAAATAAAAATTTAAAAGAGACCCTTCAAGAGAGTGCAGAAATATTAAAAAAAGGGAAAAATTTAGTAATTTTTCCAGAAGGAACAAGAACGGTTGATGGAAATTTAGGCGAATTTAAAAAAGCATTTGCAATTTTAAGTAAAGAATTGGGAGTAGATATACAGCCGTTTGTAATAAGAGGTGCATATAAATCTATGCCTAGAGGTAAAAAAATTCCGAGACCAACAAAAATAGAATTGGAATTTTTAGAAAAAATTTCACCAAAAAATTTAGATATAGAAGTAATCGTAAAAGAAACTAGAACAAAAATAGATAAAATATTAAAAAAATAAAATTAAAGGGGTGATTTAATAATGAGGGGGAAACCTAAAAAAGTAAGATATTATGATAAAGAAAATAATTTAAAATATTATATTTGTTATAAATACAATGAATTTGGAGATGCAATATCTATAAAAAAATATAATAATAAAGATGAACTTTTAGCGGATCTTCGATATGTATATGATTATGATGAAGAGGGTAGAATGACATATATGAAAATAGAGGATTTGATTAAAGGAACAGAATTAAAGAAAATATTTGAATATTAATATTGACAATCTAGGTAAAAAAAGTTATAATAAATTTGTAATGATTACAAAGTTAAAACGAAATGATAGGGGAGGCAATAAATATGACAGAAAGAAAAAATGAAGTGACTTTTGGAGGAGCAGTAGTAACACTACTTGGAAATAAAATAAATATAGGGGATAAAGCACCTGATTTTGTAGCTTTAAAAAATGATTTAAGTGAGCTTAGATTATCTGAATTAGAAGGAGTAAAATTAATATCAGTAGTGCCATCAATAGATACAGGAGTTTGCGAACTTCAAACTACTAGATTTAATCAAGAAGCTGGAAATTTGAAAGGAGTAAATGTTATTACTATTTCAGTTGATTTACCTTTTGCACTTGACAGATTCTGTGCAAATAAAGGAATTGATAAAGCGGTAACATTATCAGATCATAGAGATTTAGATTTTGGTACAAAATATGGTTTTGCTATAAAAGAGCATAGATTATTATCAAGAGGTATAGTTTTAGTAGATGCTGATAATATAGTTAGATATGTAGAGTATGTATCTGAAGTAACAAATCATCCGGATTATGATAAAGCTTTAGCTGCAACAAGAGAACTTTTAAAATAATTTAATAATAAAAAAGTGAGTACTCATTTAAGAGTACTCACTTTTTATATGGAGAAATAAATTTATAATTTTTTATAAATTTTACTTTTACAATTTTATTATTATAAAATATTGGCGAGAACTTATAATTTTTAATAACTTTTTCTACTTCTTCATAAAATCCTAATTTTTTATAATTTTTATAATCAGATTTTAATTCTATATTTTCTACATCTCCAAATTCATTTATAATAAAAGTAGCTTTTACAATAACATCTTTTTTTAATTTTAAAATTTGAGCTGGTTTAGGATATTTTGGATTTTCATATTTTATTATTTTAAAATTAATATTTTTATTGTATTCTATAGTTTCTATTTGTTTTTTATTGCCAGACGAATTATTAATATTCAAATTTTTTTTAGTATCATTCATATTTTTATTATTAAATTTTATATTATTTTTATGTTTTTCAAAATCAATATTTTTATTAGAAAGAGTATTCATGATATTTTCTATTTTATTAGAGGTGTTTTTAGATATATTATTATTTGCTAAATTTTGATTTTGAAATAATGGCATTTTCTTTTCTTTTTTTATTTGAGAAATTTGATTTTTATTATTCTCTAAAATTTTTTGTTTATTAAATTTATTACTTTCAAATTCTCTTTTTGACTTAATAGATTTTTTATTATTTTCATCTTTTTTTTCATTATTCAAATTTTTTTTTAGGTTTTTTAATTCTAAATCTTGTTTGAGGAGAGTTAATTTTTCTTTTTTTATATTATTTTTAGAATTTAAACTTTCTTTAATAATAGCTTTTTTTTCGTTATTTTCCAATTTAAAATTTTTTTTAAAAAAATTTACTTTGTGTTTTGTAATAATATTATTTTTAGGAATGTTAATTGATTTATCTTGTTTTTTAGGTTCTATAATTTCTATAATTCCAACAGAAATATTATTAATGTTTATAATAGGTTTATTAATAAGAAACCAGTCATTTATAAAATAGAATAACAAAAAATGAAAAATTATAGAAAAAAGAATATATTTTTTCATAAAAACACCTTTCAAAACATAGTGATAAAATAGGCAGACTAAATTTAGTCTGCCAAGTAATTAAAATTCGTAATTTATACCAATGTAATAACTTTTTTCTTCTGCAGGATAATAACTAGAACCATAAGTAACATAATCATAATATTTAGTATTTGTTAGATTTTTAATACCGAAATAAGTATTAATATTATTAAATTTATAATTTGATGTAAAGTTAACTACAGAATAAGAATTAATTTTTCCATATTGATTATTCCAATCTGATATAGAGTACATTTTACCTACAAAATTATAATCTAATTCGAAGTTTAATTTATTTAATTTAAAATTAATAGAAGCATTATATCTATTTTTTGGAACCCATGGAATCAATTTATTTTTATATTGACCATCATTTATTTTAGCAATTAAATATGTATAACTTTGAGATAAAATTATATTTTTTATATTAGTTTTTGTAGAAAATTCTATACCATTTCTTAAAGTAGTACCATCAATATTTTCGTTACTAAATGTAGAAGGATTATAAAAAATTTCATTAGTTGTAATAGTATTAAATATAGTTGTGTTTATATATGTATTGGCAAAAAATTCTTTATGTCCAATTTCTGTTGTAGTCGATTTTTGAGGATTTAAATTTTCTTTGTATCCATAACCAGTTATTTCATAAGTAGCCCAATTATAGATTGCATATTGATACTCATCTGTAGTTGGAGTTCTATAATTTTGTTCAAAAGATAGATAAACATTACCAGTATCAGAGTAAAGATAATTTATACCAGCTGAAAATAGATTTTGATTATATTTTTTTTCTTTACCTGTAAAATAATCTAATTTTGTAGTTTCATTTCTATATCCACCATTAATTATTAAATTATCTAAAATAGAATAATTAATTAAAGAAAACATTCCAATTTGATTTTTTTCTATTTTATTAGTAGAATTTGTTTTTGAACTTGCTTCACTAAAATCTATTCCATTTATAATATTAAAATTACTAAAGCTATATTTTATCTTTAAATTATTACTGAAGTAGGCTGTATTTATTTTAGACCAACCTTCACTATACTTATTATAGCTACTAACTTTATTTTCTAATTTTAATTTATTACTTTCATAATTATAATTTAATGAATAATTATTTTTTCTATTAAAAGTACTACCTTTTCCTGATATAGAATCTGTTCTATTATTTTCAACTTGAGCTTTTGTTAATGAACCAGCATAATTATAAAAAGATTTATTATAATCATAAGTAAAAGTTAATTTATTATTTGAATTAATATTTATAATTATATCAGTGCCAAAATTTTCTTTGTTATAATTACTATGCTCTCTGTATCCCTCTTTAAATGTTTTTGAAAAATTATTATTTATAGTAAAAATACCGAAAGTATTAGAAGTATTTAAAGCAGAATTACTATATCCATAAGAACCTACATCTAATTTTATATTATTTTTATTATTTGAGGTTATTATATTAATAACCCCACCAACAGCTTTATCACCATAAACAACGCCACTAGATGGAATAACCTCTATTCTTTCAATATTGTTTATATCAATAATACTCAAATCTGGTCCAGACATATCAATGCTGTTTTGAGATATTCCATCAACTAAAATCAATACATTACTTTTAGAGGTTTCTCCTTGTCCTCTAAAGTCAATAATACCTTCATTAGTATATCCACTACCAATAAAAATACTTGGTATAGTTTTTAATAGTTCAACAATATTTGTAGCCCCACTATTTTGTATATTTTCTTTGTTAATAATATACACATTTTTAGTAGTATCTCTTATTGGTGTTTCAAATTTTTCTGCTGTAATAATACTATCTTTTAATTCTAATGTAATGGAATCATTTAAAAAATCAGTATTTGAAAAGGATAAAGATGATAAAAAAAGTAAAGAACTCAACAAAATTTTTTTCATAAAAAAACCTCCCAGTTTAATTTGTTTTTAATATTATGGGAGAGAAGTATAATTTATTGTTATTATTACTTCCCACCGAAGTTATATTATTAAGAAATTATTCTTAATAAGTTAATAAGCATTCCGACTTTAACGGTAGCGGGGGCTGTGCTTGATTTTCACAAGACTTTCCTTATCTAACGGTGGGTATTATAGCATATTTTTTATAAAATAGAAATATATTATTTTTTTATTTTTGGAAAAAATATTTTTTTATTATTAGAATTATTAAAAATTTCCAAGTTTATAGAGTAAATGTCATCTAATATTAGAGGATTTATACTATTAGAAGATGTAATGTTTTTAATGGTTCCATTTTTTATAAAAATAATATTATCGCTATAATTTATTGCTAAATTTATATCATGTAAAACCATAATAATTGTTTTGCCAGTTTTATTTAATTTTTTACAAAGTTCTAAAATTTTTATTTGATGTTTTATATCAAGATTTGCTGTAGGTTCATCAAGAAGCAAAATATCACTTTCTTGTACAATAGATTGAGCGATAAAAACTCTTTTTTGTTCACCACCACTTAATTTTAGTATGGATTTATCCTTATATTCTAACAAGTCAAGATTTTTTAAAGTTTCTAAAACTATTTCTTTATCTGTCTTAATATTTTGATTAAATCGACTTTGATGTATATATCTACCAAACATTACAGTATCATATACACTAAATTCAAGTGAGGGGGTATTATTTTGATGAATAATAGATAAAAGTTTTGCAAACTCTTTATTATGATAATTTTTGACATTTTTATTATTTATGGTTATTTTTCCAGAGTAATTTTTGATATTATTAGATAATATTTTTAATAAAGTAGATTTACCAGCACCATTTGGGCCTAAAATTACATTAAAACTACTTTTTTTTATTGAAAAATTAATATTTTTAAGAATATTATTATAATTTAGATTTTTAATTTCTATATACATATATAACCTCATTATTTTTTAGATTTTAGTAATAAATATAAAAATAAAGGAGCTCCAAATAATCCAGTAATAATACCGAGTGGAATATCCATACTTTTAGTAATACTTCTTGATATATTATCACAAATAAGTAAAAATACGCCACCACCTAAAAATGATAGTGGAAGTATATATTTGTGATTACTGCCTAAAAATAATCTAAAAAAATGTGGAGTAATTAATCCTACAAATCCAATGATTCCAGCTGTTGAAACAGAGATGGATGTTAAAATAATAGAAAAAATCAAAACATATTTTTTGATTTTTTCGCTATTAACACCTACACTTCTAGCGTTTTCTTCACCAAAAGATATTATATCTAATTCTTTATGCAATAAAAAAAATAAAAAACTAATAATAATAATAGGAAAAGTTATTATTTTTAAATCTTTAAAAGAACTACTATTCAAGCTACCCATAGTCCAATATAGAATATTCATTAATTCATCTTTATTGAGTATCATTAATAATGATACTATTGAGGATAAAAAAGAGTTTAAGATAATTCCTGATAATAATAGTTTTAATGTATTTATTTGATTATTTTTATTATTAAGAAAATATATAAAAAAAGAAGATATAAGAGCAAAAATAAAAGCAAATATTTTAATGAAAATCATATCTAATTTTAAAATATATGCTAGTGTAGCACCAATTGCAGCACCACTTGAGGTCCCTATAATATAAGGATCAACCATAGGATTTCTAAAAATTGACTGGAGGCCAGCACCACTTATAGCAAGACTACCACCTATTAGAATAGCTGATAATATTCTAGGTAAACGTATATTCCAAATAATTAGAGTTTTTATTTTATCATCACTTTTTTTTAGTAATATTTCAGTGACTTCTTTTATAGAAATATCACTGTTACCTAAATTTAAAGATACAAATATTGAAACAAATAGAATAATTAAAGTAATGATAATGTAGAGATATGATTTTTTATTTATAAAAATATTTTTTTTCATAAAAACTCCTATTAATAATGTTATTGAGATTTGAATGATTAAATTTAAATAATTAAAAACAGTTTTTTAAAGTATTTTATTTATTCTATAAGTTTATAGATTTTTTATTTTAGTTTATGAAAATGTTCTATTAATAGAGGTAGTCCTTCTTCTATTAATCTTGGACCTGATAGATTCATTATATTTTCATCAACAATAAAATAATTTCCAGTTTTAAAGGCTTTTAGTTGACTATATAATTCAGAATTTTTCATTAGATTTATATTATATTCAGAACCAAAAATAATGTCAGGGTTTCTTTCAAATAATTTCTCTTTACTAAATACCCATCCTTCAGTATCATCTGCTATATTTTTAGCTCCCGCTATTTTTATTAAATCATCAATAAAAGTATTTTTTCCAGCAGTATATTCAGCTTCGCCAGTACCAACTACATAATATACAGTTGGTTTTGATCTTATATTTTTTAAACTATTTAAATAATAAGAAACTCTATTTTTCAAAGAATAATTTACTATTCTAGATTCATATTTTTTATTTGTGAAGATTCCTAAATAATCAATAAATTCATATATTTCGTTAATATTTTTTGGATAATTATAAGCAAAACTCTCGATACCTACTTCATTTAATTTAGATAAGATTTTTTTATTAAAATGACTTTCTGATATAACAGCATCAGGATATATTTCAATTATTCTTTCTAGATTTGGAGAAAAAATAGTTCCTAAATCTTCTATTTTTTTAGCTTCTTTTGGATAATTACAATAAGAAGTACGTCCATATATCATATTTCCAGCACCTATTTTAAATAATTTTTCTGTTACTCCAGGAGAAAGAGAAATTATTTTTTTTAAAGATTTAGTTATTGTATAATTATTATAGGTAATAGGGAAGTTTTTTTCATTATTTTTTAAAAATGTATTATTTTTGAAAGTGAAATTAAATATAGTAGTTATTGCATTAATATCTATATAATCACTTTCGATAATATTAATTAATGTATTCACTTTAACATTATTATAAGAAATATTATTTTTTGAAAAAATAATATTATTAATGATAACTTTGTTATTATCTTTTTTATAATTTAAATCTAATTTTTTAAGAAAATCCAAATTGACATAAACAATATTGTTTTTAGTTACTAGTTCTTCTTTTGGTACAGTAGTTGCAAAGGTAATAGTTGTAAAAGTTAATAATAAAAATATAAAAATATTTTTTTTAAACATAAAGCCTCCTTCTAGTTAAATTATAAATTTTTCATCACATATGAATAAATATTATTTAAAATCGCAATTTTAATACTAAGAAATATATTAAAATGAATCAATTTAATAATATCATATTTTTTTATATGAGTAAAATATATTTTATGTTAAGAATGAATTAAAAAAAAAGGACAATTACTAAAAAATGTTTGATTAATTTAAAAAGGTATGTTATAATCTTGAAAAAAGTTTATCTGAGAAAGACAAAAGTTTTTCTTGGGCGGACAAAAAGTGGGAGGATAGTAAATATGGAAAAAAGATTTCTTGTAGTGGATAAAAGTATTCTAGATGAAAAAATAAAAAAAGTATCAGCAGTAAAAGAATTTTTGTTAAAGGAAAATAATATAGAAAAAGCATTAGAAGAAATAAAATTATCAAAAGAAGAATATGAAAAAATAGCGGATAAAGTATTTTTATTTAATAAAAAAATAAGTAATAATATCATAGAATTATTATTTATTTTAAATCATAAAGCTGGTATATTATCAAAAGTTCTTACAGAAATAGCAAATATTAATGGAAATATACTTACAATTTTACAGGAACCACCTAAAAATAATAGAGCAAATGTAAAAATAAAAATAGATATATCAAACTCAAGAATAGAATTAAAAGATATATTATCACATTTTAAAAATATAGAGTCAGTAGAATCAGTAGAATTAGAATCAGTAGAATAAATAAGGGGGATATAATATGAAAATAGCATTACTTGGTTATGGAACAGTAGGTTCAGGTGTATATGATTTAGTAATTAAAAATAGAGAAAAAATAAGAAATAAATATAACGAAGATATTGAAGTGATTCAAATATTAGACAGAAATATAGATAGATTTAAAGATTTAGCACACTATAATGTTTTTGTTGATAGTATAGATAAAATAATTAATGGAAAAGCAGATATAGTAATTGAAATGTTAGGAGGCGTAAATCCAGCATATGATTTTGTAAAAAAATCTCTTTTATCAAAAAAACATGTGATTACTTCAAACAAAGATCTCATTGCAGAGCACGGGGAAGAACTAAGAAAAATTGCAAGAGAAAGTGGAGTAAGAATAGCATATGAAGCCAGTGTTGGTGGTGGAATACCAGTATTAAAACCATTGAAAGAAAGTTTAGTAGGAAATGATATTTTGTCAATTCAAGCTATAATTAATGGAACAACAAATTTTATATTATCAAAAATGTATAATGAAAATATGGAATATAGTAAAGTATTAAAAATAGCTCAAGACATGGGATTTGCTGAAGCGGATCCAACATCAGATGTTAAAGGATATGATGCAGCTAGAAAGATTACTATATTAACCGATTTAGGGTTAGATTTTAAAATAAATTGGAAAGATATATATTGTGAAGGAATAGATAATATTGATGCTCAAGATATAATAAATGCTAAAAATTTAAATTCTAAAATAAAACTTATAGCATTTAGCAAAGCAGTAGATAATAAATTATATATAGCGGTAAGACCAGTAGTAGTGAAAGCTGATTCTACACTAGGAAAAATAGATAATGAATTTAATGGAGTAATGATAACAGGGGATAGTGTAGGAGAAGTTCTTTTTTATGGAAAAGGAGCAGGGAAATATCCTACAGCAAGTGCAGTATTTGGCGATATTGTAGATATTATTATTAATAAAAATGAAAGTAAAATTGTTTTGTCAAAAGAAAATTATGAATTTACATATAAATACCCTTTTAAAAGTGATTGGTTAGTTAGAGTTGACAGTGATGATATAAACAAAGTTACTGGGAAAATTTTTGATATATTTAGTAGTAATAGAGTAGAAATTACATCATTTTTATCATCAGGAGAGATTGCCTTAAAGGTATCTGATATAAATGAATATGAATTAGAAGAAAATTTATTAAAATTAAAAGAAACAGGATACTTAAAAGCAGTAAAATATTTTTTAATTGATAATGCATAGTGAAGGGATATGATAATATGCTAAAAATTAAAGTTCCAGGAACTAGCGCTAATATAGGACCAGGATTTGATACATTAGGAGTAGCAATTGATATTTATAATGAATATTATATAAAAAAATTAGATACTAATGAAAAAAAAGTAGTTTGGAAATCTAATGTATCATCAATTGATAACAAAGAAAATTATACATATACTACAATATTAAAAATTCTTAATAAATATAATAAACATAATATAGGATTTGAGTTAACTATGGGGAGTATAGATGTACCTATATCGAGAGGATTAGGAAGTAGTGCATCAGCTATTGTTGCAGGAATTTATGCAGCAAATTATCTTCTTGATGATATTTTAACATTAGAAGATATAAAACTTTTAGCAACGGAATTTGAAGGACACCCTGATAATGTTATACCTGCAATTATTGGCGGTTTATCTGTATCTGTTTATGAAGATAAAAAAGTATATACTTCATTAATTAACTTTCCAAAAGATTTAGAATTTATAGTAATGATACCAGATTTTAAACTTAGTACAGAATTAGCTAGAAAAGTATTACCTGAAAAATATTATAGAAAAGATTGTGTTTTTAATATTTCACGAGTAGCATTATTAATAAATTCTTTAAATAATAAAGAGTATGAAAATTTAAGAATTGGAATAAATGATAAAATTCATCAAAATTATAGAAAAGAACTTATTAAAAATTGTAATAAAATATTTGAAGTTTCAAAAGAATTGGGAGCATATGGAGAATTTATTAGTGGAGCTGGACCTACTCTTATTTCAATAATCGATAAAAAAAATACAGATTTTTTTCATGATATGAAAGAGTTTTTAGAAACATTAGAAGAAAAATGGGATATAAAAAAATTACAAATAAATAATAAAGGAACTTTAATTGAGGTGATAGAATGAGCATTATTGTACAAAAATATGGGGGAACATCTGTAGGTGATATAGAAAAAATAAAAAACATAGCAAAAAAAGTAGTAAAAACGAAAAGACAAGGAAATAAAATGGTTATTGTTGTATCTGCTATGGGAAAAACAACTAATCAACTTGTTAATATGGCTCATGAAATAACAGAGAATCCATCAGAAAGAGAAATGGATGTATTATTATCAACAGGAGAACAAATAACAATAGCACTCCTTGCCATGGCAATAGAAAATTTAGGAGAGAATGTTATATCACTTACAGGGGCTCAAGCTGGAATAATTACTGATAGTAGACATAAAAAAGCAAGAATAGAAGAAATAAACACAGAAAGATTAAACTGCGAATTAAATAATAATAAAATAGTAATTGTAGCAGGATTTCAAGGAATTACAAAAGAAGGTAATATTTCAACTCTTGGAAGAGGTGGTTCTGATACCAGTGCAGTAGCATTAGCCTGTGCATTAAAAGCGGATATGTGTGAAATTTATACAGATGTACCAGGAGTATTTACTACAGATCCAAGAAAAGTAAAAACAGCAAAATTAATGAATGAAATAAGTTATGATGAAATGTTAGAACTTGCTAAACTTGGAGCAAAAGTATTGCATCCAAGATCAGTAGAGTTAGCTAGAAAATATAATTTGGTATTGTATGTAAAATCTACATTTGAAGAAGGAAAAGGAACTAAAGTAGCGGGGGTAAATAAAATGGAGAAAGTACTAGTAAGAGGAGTAACAATAGATGAAAATATAGCAAGAATATCAGTAGTAGATGTACCAGATCATCCGGGAGTTGCATTTAATTTATTTTCACATCTAGCAAAAAATAATATAGGAATAGATATGATAATACAAAACTTAGATCATAATGGTAAAAATGATATTTCATTTACAGTATCTACAGATGATCTCAATAATGCAAAAAATATAGCAAATGAATTTTTACAAAGTGTAAATGGTAATACAGTAATAGT
The DNA here is from genome assembly GCF_004365575.1 of Hypnocyclicus thermotrophus. Taxonomy (NCBI): domain Bacteria; kingdom Fusobacteriati; phylum Fusobacteriota; class Fusobacteriia; order Fusobacteriales; family Fusobacteriaceae; genus Hypnocyclicus; species Hypnocyclicus thermotrophus. Next base: position 4,538 of record NZ_SOBG01000001.1, on the reverse strand, counting down.
TAAAGATGATGTATGTAAACTTTCAATTGTAGGAACGGGGATTACAGGTTCTGCAGAAGTAGCATCAAAATTATTTGAAATACTTTATAAAGCAGGAGTAAATATAGAGATGATAAGCACATCAGAAATAAAAATATCATGTTTAATTGATAAGAAATTAGGACTTGAAGCGTTAAATGCAGTACATGAAGCGTTTGAATTAGGATTATAGTTATGCTTAATTATAGAAAAATATTTTCTCTCTAAAAAAAGTCAGAGGATTCCTCTGACTTTTTATTTAAATTAAAGGATTTTTAAAAAAAATTCGAAGAATATAGTACAAGATAATTATACTAATATGGAAAGTTGGTGAGTATTATGAAAATTTTTATTGATATTGATGGAGTATTATGGAATACTGAAAAAGCTATTGTAGAGTTATATAATAAAAAATATGGATATAATGCAGATTGGAGAGATGTAAAAGATTGGAATTTTAGTCCTGCTATTCCAGCAGGAACGCCAGATAATGTGATTAATGACTTATTTGAAAGTGATGAAGTATATTCTGGTAATAATACATATGAAGGTGCAGTAGAATATATAAAAAAATTAAATGAAGAATTTGAAGAAGTATATTTTTGTACTGTAGGTAAAAATATTAACAATTCTAAAAAACTTGAAATGTTAAAAAGATTGATTCCGGAAGTAAAAGTTATAACTATTAGTTTTCCGTATAAAGTTCTTTCTGATAAATCAATGATAAATATGCAAGGAGCTATTTTTATTGATGATCACTCAAGTAATTTAAATAGTAGTAATGCAAAATACAAAATATTATTTGAACCTAATGATATAAAAAATTGGAATAAAAAATGGGAGGGGATTAGATTAAAAACTTGGAAAGATGTATATAATTTTATAAAAACAGTAAAAAGTATAGAGTATATTATTAATGAAAAATTTATAAAATTATTATCATTAAAAGAAAAAAAATGTGAAATAGATTTAATTTCAGAGGAAATAAAGAAAGATATTGTAAAATATATAAAAAGTAGTATAAATTGTAAATAATTTTAGAAAAATTATACTAAGTACATAATATGAAAAGTAAAAAATAAAAATTATTATTTTCATTTGAAATTTTAAAATATATTTAAAATATTAGGGGGAAAAAGTGAAACTTGTATTTTTAGATGCAATTAGTTTAGGCAATGATATAGATTTATCTATTTTTAATAAATTTGGAGAATTTAAGTATTATAAAACAACAAGTAAAGAAGAATTATTTGACAGAATAAAAGATGTGGAAGTTATAATAACAAATAAAATTTATTTTGGAAAAGAAGAATTAAAACAAGCTAAAAAACTAAAACTTATTGCAATTACAGCTACAGGATACAACAATGTAGATTTAGAAGAAGCTAGAAAAAGAAATATAAAAGTATGCAATGTAAAAGGATATTCTACAAATTCAGTAGCTCAATTAACATTAACTTATATTTTAGCATTAGCTACTAATATATGTAAATATGATAAAAGCGTAAAAGAAGGAGAGTGGTCACAGTCACCGATTTTTACACTATTAAAATACCCAATGTTTGATATAACAGATAAAACATTGGGAATAATTGGATATGGAGAAATAGGTAAAAAAGTAGAAGAATTAGCAAAAAATATAGGAATGAAAGTTTTAATTGCTAAAAGACCGGGAGTTAATTATGAAGATGATTTTAGAACGGAATTTAAAGAATTGATTAAAAACTCTGATTTTATTACTTTGCACTGTCCTCTTAGTAAAGATACAAAGCACTTGATTTCATATAAAGAATTTGATATGATGAAATCAACAAGTTTTTTAATAAATATAGCAAGAGGGCCTGTAGTAGATGAATTAGCACTTTATAAAGCTCTAAAAGAGAAAAAAATAGCAGGAGCAGCAATAGATGTAATGGACAGTGAACCACCTAAAAAAGAGAATCCTTTATTAAAGTTAGATAATATATTAATTACTCCTCATATAGCATGGGCGTCAATAGAGAGTAGAATTAAATTGATAAATGGAGTTGTAAAAAATATAGAAGATTTTATAAATAATAAATTAATAAATTTATAAAGAGGTGGAAAGGTGAAAAATTTATATTTACAAGGGGTAGAAAAAACAGATAATAAACATATATTAATAAGAGGTATTAAATATTTAGATTTTACATCAGGAAATTTTTTGGGACTTAAAAGTCATGAAAAATTAAAAGATGCTGCAAAAAAAGCTATTGATTTATATGGAATAGATTCAGAAGTTGTACCAGTAAATTCTAAAGCTATAGATATATATTTAGAAGTAAAAACAGAAATTACAAAATTAAAAAAACAAGAAGATACGATACTTTATAATTCAGGATATAATATTAATGCAGGAGTAATTCCTACGATATTTGATGAAAAAGATATAATATTTAGTGATTCAGAAAATTTTATTGAATTATATCAAGGAATATATAAAAGTGGGGCACATTTAATAAGATATAAGCATAATAATATAGAAGATTTAAAAAATAAGATTAAAAAAAATAGAGATAAGTTTAAAAAAGCAGGAGTTATAACAGATACAATATTTAATACAGATGGACAAAAAGCTAAATTAAAAGAAATTGTAAAATTAAAAGAAGAGTTTGATTTTATATTTATTGTAGATGAAAGTAATGCAGATGGTATTTATGGAGGAGATTTAGGAGGAGTAGTATTAGAACAGAAAGTAGAAGATGAAGTTGATATAATAGTTGGAAGTTTTTCTAAGAATTTAGGTGTTTTAGGAGAATATGTGTCTGGTAAAGTTGATTATATAAATCTTCTTATGAAAAATTCATTAAATAAAAATATATTTTATAAAAGTGTTATGACGCCAATATTTATAAATAGTTTAAAAACCGCTTTAGATATAATAAAAGATGAAGAAGAAAGACGGGAAAAAGTATTAAAATATAGTGAAAAAATTAGAGAAGAATTGATGCGAATGGAATTTAATATAGCACATTCAGCATCACATATTATACCAATTGTATTTAATACAAATGAAGAAGCAATACTTTTAAGCAAATTTTTATATAAAAATGGAATATTAGTGTCTACAAGTATTGCAAAAAATACAATAAAACCTAGAATAAAAATTTATATAAGTACTTTATTAGAAGATGAAGATATTGAAATTCTTTTAAAAAACTTAAAAGAATTTAAAGAGAAAAATGAAATAAAAAAAGAAGTTATTGAAACTCCAAAAGAAAACTTAGAAAGTTTAGTAAAAACACCAGAAAATGAAGAAGTTATAGATGAAGATTTATTAGAAAATTTAACTATTGAAGACTAGTAAAGAAAAAAAACAAAAAAATCTTGAAATTTTTTTTTAAATAGGTTAAAATAACTCGAATTTTATACATTTTTGATTAAGAGAGGTGAAAGAAATGACATTACTTTTTGAATTTTATGACGAAATGGTAATATTACCTGATGATTGGGAAAAAATAAAAGAGTTATTGACTGAAGAGTTTGAAGAGTTAGATTTTGATGAATTAGAAACAACAGAAGAACTATTAGATTTTTTAGATGAAAACCATATTGATTATGAAATAATTGAAAGATAAAAAAAGTAAAAAAAAAGTTGACAAATAGTTTACTTTTATGTATAATGATTAATGTCTCTTGCGGGAATAGCTCAGTTGGTAGAGCGTCAGCCTTCCAAGCTGAATGTCGCGAGTTCGACCCTCGTTTCCCGCTCCAAGTTGCGTCATTAGCTCAGTTGGTAGAGCACACGACTTTTAATCGTGTTGTCACAGGTTCGATTCCTGTATGACGCACCATATAATATTTAGTGGTTAGGTTCCCGAGTGGCCAAAGGGAGCAGACTGTAAATCTGCCGGCTCTGCCTTCGAAGGTTCGAATCCTTCCCTAACCACCATAAATAAATTTTACGAAGTAAAATTTATGAGCAAGCGTAAAAATCTAAAAGATTTTTTAAGCAAAAGGTTTTAAATTAAAATTAGAGTAAAATTTATGAGCAAGCGTAAAAATCTAAAAGATTTTTTAAGCAAAAGGTTTTATAAAATTTTAAAAAAATTCAAACACTCATATTGAGTGTTTTTTTTATTTGAAAATAAAAATTGACAAATGCATCATAAAAGTATATACTTATTAAAAATAAAAATATATAAAAAGTGGTGAGATAAATGATAAGATTTCTATATTGGTGGCAAAAAAATTCTAAATTGAATAATCAATATGAATCAGGTTTTGCCATATTATAATACGAAATAATAAATTATGTTATTATAAACCTGTTCTATTTTATAGAGCAGGATTTTTTTTACTCTGGTTCATTTTTTGAATCAGAGTTTTTATTTTTTTTTGGAGGTGAAAAGAATTATGAAAAAAGATGTAAAAGTACTTGATTGTACAATAAGAGATGGGGGATTAATAAATAACTATCATTTTAGTGATGAATTTGTAAAGAAAGTATATGAAACATGTGTAAAAGTAGGAGTAGATTATTTTGAAATAGGGAAAAT